>CBIHQZ010000278.1:0-7630 GCA_966212315.1 uncultured Myxococcales bacterium | reverse complement strand
GGTGCGACATCGCGAGCCTCACGAAGGTGAGGCTTCGGAGGTGTTGCCGTGGCTTTCAGCCGCCGGGCCCACGTCGACTACCTCGCTCGAGATCCCGTGAATGCCAAGCGGTCCTACGGGAGACGACAGTCGCGAAGCGACAGGAGAGGGCCCAGCGAGGGTCTGCGCAATCGGTCTCCACGATCGGTCCGTGCAAGAACGCTGTGCGCTCACCCCCGCCGTTCGGCGAACTGCGCGAGCACGCCCGCCAGCGGCGGAAGCAGGACGCAACTCGCGACGCGGAACGTCGTGAGTCTCGTCCCATAGATCCCGATCTCGAGCGGCACGCGCACGAACGAGAGGAGCGACATGCTCGTCACGTACGTCACCAGCACGCCCATGCCCGCGCCGGCGCGCATCAGAGCCGCGGCGAGCGGAAGCCCGATCGGGCCGCCGCCGGGGGTGAGCACACCGAGCACCCACGCGACGCCGATGCCGCGCATGCCCGACGAGTCCGAGAGCCAGCGCGAGACGGTGTCGCGCGGGAGGAGCACTTCGGCGAAACCCGCGAGCAGGAACACGACGACGAGAAGCGGTACGAGCTTGAGCGCTCCGCGGCCGCCCGCGCGCAAACCGTCGGCGAAGAGCGCAATGCCGCCGCGTTGCAGACACAGCGCGCCGAGCACGACCACCGCTGCGACCATTACCACTACGGCGGCCTTCACGATGCGGCCTCCTCGAGGATCTCGACGAAGCCGCGCGTGCCGTCGACACGAATGCGTTGCCCGCTCTTGATACGGCTGAGTGCGGACGTGACGCTGACCACCGCGGGGATGCCGTACTCGCGCGCGACCACTGCGCCGTGGGTCATCATGCCGCCGACTTCGGTGACGACTCCGGCGGCGTGCACGAAGAGCGGGGTCCATCCCGGATCGGTGAAGGGCGCGACGAGGATCTCGCCGGCATGGAGCACTTCACGATCGGGATCGGTGACCACGCGCGCGATCCCTTCGACAACGCCCGCCGACGCCGCGGTGCCCGGAAGCGCGCCGGGCGGAAGATCGGCGCGATCGATCGCGAGTGTCGGCGTTTCACCGTCGCTGGTGATGACGATCGGCGGCTTGCGGGCGCGATCGCGCGCGAAGGACTCGATGCGCTTGGCCACTTCGCCGCGCAGATCGAGCGACGGTGTCTCGAGCGCATGCGCGAGTTCTTCGTAGCCGAGATGGAACGCGTCGCGACGCTCGGCAAGTTGCCCGCGCTGCACGAGTTCGTCGCCCGCTGCGAGCACTTCGGCGCGAATCGTCCCGAAGATGGTGACGATCGTGAACTTCGGATGCTCGCGCAGACCCATGCCGGCGCGCGCGACGCGACAGAGCCGTGTGATCCACCATCGGCGCATCCGTGGCGCCGCTGCGATGATCCTCGCCGCCGCCGCCTCTCCCGCTTCGAATTGCGCGCGGTGTTGCTTGCGATGGGTGCTCGGCTCATTCGCCGCGAGCCCGCCGACGATCACGCGCAACAGCAACGCCGGATCGTCTCGCCAGCGAGGACGCGACAGATCGATCTCGCTCGCACCGCGCTCACCGTAGCGCGAGAGGAATCTCTCGAACGCCGCGAGGAACTCGGCACCGCCGGGAACAGACGCCAGACGCGGACGAATCTCGCGCCACGCGCCCTCCCTCAGTAGCGTCGCGAGTTCGGGATGCGGACGCACGAGGTCGCCGAGATCGCCCACCGCGAGATCCATCTCGGTGGTGACGTTCCCCGGAAGTCCGCGCCGCAACACTTCCACGTCGTCGCGCACGCCATCGGCCCACGACGCGCGCACCGCACGGGTGAGCAAGCCGTGGGCAATCACACCCGCGAGCAGGCGCGACAGACGCGGACGGATCGACGTGAAGATCGAGTTGATCTCCACCGCGCTCTGACGAATGCGTTGCGCCCGCGTCCCTGCGGCCTCGATTCGCGCGCGCGCAATGCGCGGCATCGATTCGAGTGCGTCGTCGAATTCGCGCAGCGCGGTGGCGGGATCGCTGAACAGCAGATGGTACGGAACGCGCCCGATCACCGGCCCGAGAATGCCCGCAGCACCCGCGACGATCGGCCCTGCGTTCCCCGGCACTTCGAGAAACTTGGGACGCCGAGTGATCGTATCGATCGCGCGACCGAGTTCTTCGTACACGTGGCTGAGCAGCCCGACCAGCGCGCCACGCGCACGCTTCACACGAAGGGCAGCGGTGGCATCGATGTAGATGCGTCCACCCGCAGTGGCCATGGCGGGGGAGAGAATCGGTTTCGTGTGCAGCGTCGGCACTCCGCCCTTCCCGGCCGGGAAGAACAGTCGCCACGTCTCGAGCGACAGGCGCGGCATCGCGTCGAGCATCATCTGGATGTGACCGAACGAAATGAACGCACGCAGTCCGTCGTCAGTGGGCGGTGTATCGCGCTGCGGAATCGGAAACAGCGAAGTGATCGGTCGCGACTGCACGACGTAGATCGTCCCGTCGGCGATGCACCACTCGATGTCCTGCGGAACGCCGCGATAGTGCGCTTCCACGCGTGCACCGATGTCGGCGAGAGCGAGCACTTGCGCATCGTCGAGTGAGCGCGCGCGGCGCTGCTCGTCCGAGAGCGGTTGCTTCTCGGTGCCGCCGCCGCGGATCGATCGGATCGCGAAGGCCTTGTCGCCCGGCTCCGCGAGGATCACCGCGCGGCGACGGCGATCGACCTTGTAGAGATCCGCGCTGATCAATCCGCTCACGAGCGCTTCGCCGAGACCGAAGCCCGCATCGATCGATGCGACGTGGCGATGTCCGCTGATCGGATCCGCGGTGAAGAGAATGCCGGACACGTCAGGGTCGACGAGTTGCTGCACGACGACCGAGAGCTTCACGCTGCGATGTCCGAAGCCGTTGCGCGCGCGGTAGAGCACGGCGCGGTCCGTGAAGAGCGAGATCCAGCAGCGACGCACCGCATCGAGCAGGGCGGCCTCGCCCTGGATGTTCAGATAGGTGTCCTGCTGTCCCGCGAAGCTCGCGCCGGGAAGATCTTCGGCAGTCGCGCTCGATCGCACCGCGAGCGGGTGCGATTCGCCGAGCACCCGCCACCCGCGCACGATCGACTCGGCGACGTCGGACGGAATGGCGATGTGCGCCAGTGCTTCGCGCATCTGCTCGCCCGCGCGGCGCGCTTCCTCGACGGCGGTGCCTTCGAGCGCATCGAGCGTTGCGAAGCGCGCGTCGGCATCGGCGAGCTGCGAGATGAAGCGATCGAACGCACTCGTCGTCACGCAGAAGCCGGGCGGAACCCGCACTCCCGCGCGCGTGAGCGATCCGAGATTCGCGCCTTTGCCACCGACGCGGGCGAGATCGTCGATATCGATCTCGTCGAAGCGAAGTGTGAACGGCGTGTGGTCGTGGGTCATCGGGTCCTCCTGGTGGCGAGCGCTCCGCGAAGAAAAAGGTCGGTGATGGTCTCGGCGGTGGCGACCGGGTCGCCGGCCTGTTCGCCGCGCAACGCAGGGCCGATGACGCCGAACGAAAAGACCATCCCGCCGAACGACTGCGCGAGCACAGCGGGGTCGAGATCGCGCAGATGTCCTGCTTCGACGTGATGGCGCAGCAGCGAAGCGATCGCGGTGATGGTTCGCAACGGCGACGCCTTGCGCACGCGGTCGACGAGGGCGCTGCCCCGAAGCGCTTCGACCATGATCAAGCGAACGACTGCACCGTCGTCCTTCGCGCCGCGGAGCATCTCGGTCGCGAGTCGCACGAGGTCGGCGCGTACGTCGTCGGTCGCGGTCGCGCGGGCGCTGCGTGCGGCACGTCGCGGCGCGATGTTGTCGAGGAACGCGGTGACGAGCCCGTCCTTGTCGCCGAAGTGACGGTAGACGGTCGCTGTCCCGACCCCGGCGGTGCTCGCCACGTCGTCGATGGTGGCCGCGTCGAAGCCGACACGTCCGAAGACTTCGCGCGCGCCGGCGAGAATGCGTGCGCGGGTATCGGTGCGGTCGCCCACGTGGGCACCTCGCGCGGCGATCGCGTCGAGCAGCGCCTCGCGACTGCCGCACTGGCGATACAGCGTGGCGCGCGAGAGACCGGTCTCGCGTGCGAGCCGATCCATGGTCAATGCGTCAGGCCCTTCGTCCGCGACGACGCGCGCGCCGAGCGTGACGAGGTCGGTTGGAATGGTGCGGGTCTTCATCTGAGACGAGTGATATATTGTTCTATCATTCGTATCAGTCAAGACGCCTCGCACGAATGCGACCCTGCGGTGACGTTGCCCGAGCGGTTCCGCGATACGCTCGCGACGTGAACACCTCGTCTCTGCGCGCGCTCACACTCGCCGGACTCGCGTCTGTTGCGGCCCTCTCGGCCGGCCGCGGAACTGCCCACGCGCAAGCGCGCGATGCAGGGGCGCCGCTAACTGCTGTCGACGCCGCGACACGCGCGGAAGCGCGTTCGGCCGTGGCATCGCTTTCCGACCCTGATGCCACGGTGCGAGACGCCGCGGCCCAACGCCTGCGTGCCCTTCACGCACGCGCACCCGGGCTGGTGGGAACGGCCGCCGCTTGGAACGCGCGACTCGCACACGTGCGGCCGGGAAGCCGCGTGCGCGACTTCGTTCGGGCGTTTCACGCCACGAGTGAGGGCGGCGGATCGAGCGGGCATTCGACCTCCGAGGTGTACCGGCTCGACGACTTCTGGGCCGTGCAGATCACCTCGGACGACAACGGAACGATTCGCCTCGTCGGCACCGCGCAACCTTCGGTGCGTCACCTCTGGGTCGCGCCGCCGCCGCACTTCACCGGGCGATGGGTCACGTACTTCACCAACGGCATCGCCTCGCACGACATCGCGTTTCGCGACGGCGCCTACGAACGGTTCCGCGCCTTCCACGACAACGGGCAACTCGCCTACGAGCAGCGCTACGTGAACGGGCAGATCGACGGCGACGAGACGGGCTTCGATCGCGATGGCCACACCAGCTACGCGATTCATCACGCAGCGGGGCAGAACGTCGGTCGGTGGGTTCACTTCTATCCGACGGGTCGGATGCAGAGCGAAGAGCACTACGTCGCGGGACAGCTCGATGGCGTCTCGACCCGCTGGCGACCCGACGGTTCGCGCGATTCCATCTCGCATTACGCGCACGGGCAGGAAACCGGGCAAGCCGCGTGGGACGAACACGGAACGCTGCTCTACGCGCACGGCACGGCTGCGAGCGAAGTACGCGATCACTGACGCGGTTCCCGCCAAGGGCTCGTTGGGCCGATTTCGGTGCGCTCGCCCGAGAGGCCGATCGCTGCGGTACCCTCACGCAATGAGCTTCGGACGCGCCGCCGTTCGATTCGCAGTGTGTCTCGCGACATTGCTGCTCGCGGCATGCGTCTACGAACCGACCGAGATCCTGGTGTCGGTCAGCACCGACTTCGTGCGAACCGGCGAACCGCTCGAGATCGGGATCATCGTGCGCAACGGTGTCGCGACCATCCCGGCCGAGACTCCGCCCGATCGTCACTGGGCGTTCAATCCCGATGCGGGCGTCGGCGGCGGCTACGCGCTGCCTGCTTCTTTCGCGGTCGTCCCGCGCAGCGATGGCCCGCGCGACGGGTGGGTGACCTTTGCGGTGGCCGTCAACTCCGCGTCGCTACCGAGCGTGCGCCGGATCGTGCGCGTGCGTTTCCAACCGCGCACTCGCATCGCGATGCCGATCTTCCTCGCGCGCGCTTGCGCTGATCCCGACACGCGCTGCGCGATGCACACGCCGTGTCGCGTGGTTGATTACTGCGAGGAACAGGGCGGCACCTGCAACGGATCGGGCGTGTGCTCGGCGATCGAAGCGTGCCCCGAAGGGCAGATGGTCTGCGGCGGCGTGTGCGTGGGAACCGCGAGCGATCGCAACAACTGCGGCGCATGCCGGAACGTGTGCAGTCGGGGCACCGAGTGTTGCAACTCGCGCTGCGTCGATGTCGCCGGCGACACGCAGAACTGCGGCGCGTGCGGGCGCGCGTGCCCGCAAGGCGAGATGTGCGCGGGCGCAACGTGCGTGTGCGCGGCCGGACTCGCGCGATGCAGCAATGGTGCGTGCGCGGACGTCCAGAACGACGTCGGCAACTGCGGCGCTTGCGGCAACGCGTGCGGTCCGCGCGAGACGTGCGTGATGGGAACTTGCGCGTGCCCGGCGGGACTGACCCGCTGCGGCAACGCGTGCGTCGATGCCGCGAGCGACGTCGCGAACTGCGGCGGATGCGGTCGCGCGTGCCCGGCGGGGTACGTGTGCGCAGGCGCCACGTGCACGCTGGTGTGTCCGCCCGGAACGCAGAACTGCGGCGGCTCGTGCGTCGACCCGCTTCACAACGCGGCCGCGTGCGGAGCAGGGTGCGCGGCATGCGGCGCGGGCCAGTCGTGCTGCAACGGCTCGTGCTCGGGGATGCAGTACGACGAAGCGAACTGCGGTGCGTGTGGACGCGCGTGCGGTGCGAACGAATTCTGCTGCGGGGGCACGTGTCAGAACGTTCAGAACGACGAGTCGCACTGCGGCGATTGCGGAACGCAGTGCGCCGCCGGTGAACGCTGTTGCTCGGGCGCGTGTCGCAACCTCGATTACAACGAGAACAATTGCGCAAGCTGCGGCCACGTGTGCGGCACGAGTCTGTGTTGCCTCGGGCAATGCTTCGACGGCACGGCGAACGAGAACCACTGCGGCTCGTGCGGCAACGCGTGCGCCGCGGGCGATACGTGTTGCAGCGGCGCGTGTCGCAATCTGCAGTTCAGCGAGGCGAACTGCGGCGCGTGCGGTCGTGCATGCGCGGGCACTAATCTGTGCTGCAACGGCGTGTGCGTGAACGGGAACAACAGCGAGAACCACTGCGGCTCGTGTAGCAACGCGTGTTCGGGAACGCAGATCTGCTGCAACGGCGTGTGCAGGCAGCCCTCGAACTGCCCCTGAGCACCGCCGCTGGGACACTTTCCTCCCGCGAACGCATTCCCCACCCCGCCCGCCTGGACGGACAGGATCGCGAGGGCGACGCGATGGCGCGGAATCAAAGCGGACCCGCGCGTGTGTTGGAGATTTCGGTCCGCGGCTCGCACGCGATACCGGATGGTTCGTCGTGGCACGCGCCGTGCTGAATGCAGCAATGCACGCCGGCCGATCGCGGCGCGCAAGGAGTTCACCATGGCAACGCGTCGTCCCGCATCCGCGACCCTTCGAACGCTCCGCCCCGCGCGCGGTCGCCTGGTGATCCTCTGCGCGCTGGCGCTCGGATGCGGCGCGCCGGCCGAAGACGACGTGCCGATCGAGTCGCTCGACCCTGCGACGCTGCACTTCCTCGCACCGGCGGAACAAGACGTGATCGACGCGGGCGACGGAATCGACATCGCCGTCTACACCCAGAACGCCGCCGCGCGACGCGTGCAGTTCGCGATCGACGGTGCGGACGTCGGCACGTGCGACGCGAGCGATGCCATCTCCGAGTGCCACGCGGATGGCGAATGGCACTTCGCGTTCACGTTCGAGAACGCCGGCGATCATGCGGTGCGCGCAACGTTCACCGATGCCGCTGGGCAGCCCGTCGTCGCGACGCGAACGATCCACGTGCGTGTTGCCACCAACGAGGCGATCGATCCCTCGGCTTCCGAGAGCG
>CBIHQZ010000277.1:0-7631 GCA_966212315.1 uncultured Myxococcales bacterium | reverse complement strand
GTCGAGGTGGACGCTCAGACCGACAGCACACGCACGGTGAGTCTCGCATCGCTCGCACCAGCGACATCGATTCACCCGTCGAGCACCACGAGATCCATCGCCGCGATCACTTCGACCGGAATCGGCTCGAGGTACGTCACCAGCGGCAGATACGCTTCCGCGAAGCCGCGGATGAGCAATCGCGCGCCCCACTCGAGCATGCCGCGACGCGTGCGCGCTTCGAGTTCGCCGAGCACTCGATCTGCATCGAGAGCAGACACGCCGTCGGCCGCGGCGCGTTCGGGATCGCGCGATGCCGCGTCACGCAATGAAGCCAGCGCCGCGCGCGTGCGCACGTAATCACTGTTCGCGCCGCCCACGTCGCGCAGCCATCGCTCACCCGTCATCGGAGTGCCCGGACCGAACCCCTTCGCTTCGCGGAACCATCGACGCGCGGCATCGACCAGCACGGCCTCCGACGCGTCGCCCACCTTGAGCGGCGCGATCGCGCGTCGCAGCGCGATGCGTGCGTCGTGGAACTCACCGCGCGCGTAGTGACCGGCCGCTGCACCGAGCCATACCGCCGGCGATCGCAACATCAACTCGGCCGCTGCGGGCTGTTCGACCAGCACTTGCGCGGCAGAGATGTCGCCCCCGAAATACAGCCGCGAGAGGGCCGACACCACGCGAGCATCGACGTCGTCGGGATCACACGCGAGCGCGGAACGAGCGCTCTGCAGCGCTGCCATGAAGCTTCCCGATGCCGCGAGCGCGAGGGACAACAATCGGTCGATGCACCCGACACCCGGGGCGAGATCGCGCGCGGCGATGAGTGCCCACGCGGCTTCGTTCGCGTGGGCGAGCGGGTCGGGATCGCGGAGACAGAGCGCACCGAGCGCGACGTAGGCACCCGAGCACTCGGGCTGTCGTGCGATGAGTTCACGCAGCCGGTTGCGCGCCGCTTCGAGATCGCCCGCGAGTCCGCGCGCGAGTGCGCCGCCCACCTCGCCGCGCAGATCGCCCTCGCGAGCCGCCTCGTCGAATGCTTTCGCCGCGCGCGAGAGCAGGCCCGGCACCGCGCCCTTGTTCCAGGTGCGCATCGCTTCGTCGAGCGCGACCACGCCGGTCTCGAACGGAGTGCCCATCAACGGCGTGATGGAACTTCTCATCGCGACGCCACCGCGCTCCACACGATCTTCTCGTGCCCGGTCAGCATCCCGCCCGGCGGACGCAATTCACGTTCGACGCGCGCGAGCGTCTGCAGACCGCGCAAGCGTTGATAGAGCCGCAACGTGCGTCGTGCGAACAGGTCGACCGCCTCGCGTGCTTCGCGATCCGCAACGAACCAATCGAGCAGGAACTCACCCGCGGCGGTGCGCACTTCGATCGCGCTCCGCCCGGCGCGAGTGGGCTCGGGGCCGAGTTCGCGCGCCGCAGTGCCGTGCATCGGATCGTCGGTTTCGATCTCGGTCGCGGCGGTGAGCCACGCGCGGATCGAGACCGCGGCGTGATCACGAGCCGCTGCGCAGCGCAGATGATTCATGCGCAGCGCGAGCGGGTGATTCAGCACTTCCGCCATCTCGCGCGCGACGACCGACACGATCCGCGGAACCAGCGCTGCGACGGGCGCGAGAACCGACTCGGCGATCTCTGCGAGCCGTGCGCGGGCTGACTCGTCGCCGTTCAATGCATCCGCGGTGGCCGCCAACCAGCGCGAAGCAGGATCGTTCTTTTCGCTCGGCGCGAGGACATGCAGCGCGTCGAGGCCGCTGAATCGACGCGCGAGCACGAAGTCGAACCACGCGCGCGCGAGGCGCACCGGCACGGCATCGTGCACGCTCGATGACGCGAGCGCCGCGTAGTGCTCACGATACGAACCGTAGTCCCCGCCGCCTGCGCCGATCGCGAGCGCGAGATCGACAGCCGTCTCGCGCGGTCCCACGAGTTCGCGCGCGACACGCTCACGCAGCGCATCGCCCGAGCCGAGCAGTTGCACGTATGCGAGCGCGAGTTCGGCGAATGCGACCGGCATCGTGCCGTCGAGCGCACCCTGCGCGAGGGCACGCAGCGGTCCGGGCCCGACCATCGCGTGGGTCGCCATGTCGAGCGCGTAGTCCGCGCCGCGCGGGTCCGCGTCGTGACCGAAAGCACGCGCGACGTTCGCCAACGCGCGCACCGCTTCCAGCTTCGATGCACCGTGCGCAAAGAGAGGTACGAATCGGCCCGCGCGGATCGCGACGATCTCGAGCACCGAGCATGGCGCCGAGATGACTTCGACGATCGGCACGTCGCCGGGTGCGACGCCGAGGTCGGAACACAGCGTCGCGGAAGCCTGCTCTTGCCAAGGTGGCGATGGCTCGAGCCACGGAGTGTTGGACGGCACGGGAGGCGCGATCGTATCACGCTCCATCATGCGTTCGCGTGGGATCGAACACGTGCTCGATGCTTGTCACCGAGTCGGCCATGACGGCAGAGTGACGCCGCGCGCGATGTGGTCGAGCTGGTTACAGACGGGCGAACGATGAGGTCTTGTCGTCGCTCACTGATGGCCGCCGCGATCGTCGCGATGGGTGCGACCGAGGCGGCAGCACAGACGGATCTGGTGATCCACCCGAGTGGTCATCCCGACCGGGTTGCGTCCGAGCATGCGATCACCGATGTGCGTGCGTTCGCGGTGGCTCGCGCGGCGGACCGCATCCTCGTCGCGTACGTGCAAGCGGGCGAACCGCGCGCGCGCGGGGCTCTACGCACCGCACTCCTGCACGAGGGTGCCGATCACAGGCTCGTGCGCGAAGCCCCGGATCACACGCTGGCTCCGCTCGCGTACGCACTCGCAGTGAGCTGGAACGGACATGACGGCGCAATCGTCTACACGGTCCCGCGTCCGCATCGTGGCGAAGCACCGGGCACGCACCGGCAACGCGCGGGCTCGGTCGAGCGCTCTCTCGCAGAGCCGCTCGGTGCGACGACGCTCACCGCCGGCGACGTGATGTTCCAGCGACTCGACGAGAACGGCGCGCCGGTCGGTCGCCCGCTCCTCGTGTTCGAAGAGAACTCGCGCGCGTACGGCGTGGCGATCGCGCGCGACGGCGGCGCCTGGCAGCTCGCGTGGAGTGGCGGCATCTCGGTGGACAACGAGATCACCGGCACGGTGCGAACGATGCGCATCGCGGCCGACGGATCCGCGCGCGCGTTCGCATCGGACACCGGCTTCACGGGCGGCGTGGGGAACGTGCTGCGGGTGATTTCGTCGAACGGCTCACGACGCGACCCGTGGGTGGTGTTCAGCGGCGAACGCTGCCTCACGCACGAGCACGACGCGCCGCTCGTTCCGCGCGACAGCGAACCCACGAGCGTGGCGGATGCGCACCCGCGCACGATGCTTCCGCAGCAGCCGCCGCACGAACACATCGGGCCACCGATCGTCTGCGATCCGCGCCATCTGTACGCAGTCTCGCTGCGCGCTGACGGATCGACCGGCGCTATCGTCACGGGGCCCGCACTCTCCGCCGACGCGCTGGCCTTGATCTCTTCCGATGCGACGGCGCGAATGGTGACCGCGATCGATCAAGCGCTCGTGGTCGTCGAACTCGATCCGCGCGGAACGCTCCGCATGACCCGCACACTCGCGGCTGCCAGCACGGCCTCGGCTTCACCGGCGCCCGAGGCACACGATGCCGATGCGATCGTGCGTGCGCCCGCCATCCTCGATGCGGCCGCCGCACGCGATGCCATCACCGTGGCAGCACTCGATGGGCGCCGCACCCGTGTCGCATTCACGCGCGACAGCGATGCCACTCATCGCGCTGCGTCGGTGTTGCTCGCACCGGCACCACGCACCTACGACGTCGCGCTCGCGACCGATCCCGAACGCGAACCGTGGCTCTTCGCGATGACGGGGACTTCGCTCGGCGGGCCGCTCGTGGTCCTGCGCGGCGATGTCGATGCGCTGCACGCGGCCGCGGTCGATGCGCGGTGGCAAGGCGACGAACGCTTTACGCAATCGCTCTTGCGAGCCCGCGCCGCACGCGCTGCGTTCACCGCGGCCGAGAGTGGGTACACGTCGATGGCCGGGCGCCCCGATGCGGCGACGAATCCGAATCTCGCCAACGTCGCGGCCGGGCTGCGACGACTGCGAGGGCCGTGGGAGATGGCGTGCGAGGGCTTGCAAGAACGCGCGCGGTATCTCGCGCGACACGGTGCCGATGCGGACATCACGCAATTCGCGGCACAGCAGTGCGAGATGCCGCCCGAGCCCGTCGCGCCCGGTGCGGCGCCGTCGGCGCAGTGAGCGGCGACCTCGCCCGACCTCACCCCCGGCTGCCGCCGCGCCCCTCTCCCTCCGACGCCAGCGATGACGGACGAGCGCGGGCGTCGTCGAGAGAGGGGCTGGAACGATGGTGGAGTGGTTAGCGATCAGATCCGATGTAGCGGGCGGATCGAGAGATGTGAGTCCGATGTAGCGGGCGGATCGAGCGATCCGAGTCCGATGTGGCCGTGGCGTCGACTCGCGGATCACTCGCTCGCGCCATTCACGTTCACATCCCGCCGTACGCCGCACGTGAACTGATCCGCGATCACCCACCATCCTTCGAGCCCCTCTCTCGACGACACCAGTGTCACGGGTCTGCGCCGTGGTGTCGGAGGGAGAGGGGCGCGCGGCAGCGGGGGTGAGGTCACGCTCCCCCGGGCTCGAAAAGCGCCGATCCCACCGAGCGAGCGCGGTATCCTGCGCGGATGCATCGACCTCAACTGTGCTCGCTGCTCGCAACGGGGATTCTTGCTGCATGCGGAAGCTCGAACGCGACCGATGCTGCTGCCGACACGCGCGACGCGATCGCTGACGTCGCCGCGCCGATCGATGCATTCGACGCACTCGCCGACGACGTGCTCGTCCCCGACAGCGCGCCGAACAACGATGCTGCGACCGACTCCGCGAGCGACGCGGCGACCGACAGTTCGCACCCGCCCTCGGGCATCGATTGGACGACGCATCGACTCGTGCCGAATCACGACTTCGAAGACGGCGCGCTCGGTGCGCCCGTTCGCTGGACCGTCGCCGCATCGGCCCCTTCGTCCGCGAGGGTGGTGGCACCGGGTCGGACGGGCGGCCAGGCGCTTCGCCTCGTCGACGGTTCGTCCACCGAGGCCGTCAGCGCACTGAGCGAAACGCTCGCGGCGATTCCGGGCGAGACCATCACCGTCGCCGCGTGGGCGCATCGCATCGGCGGCATGGCCGGCACGCTCTATCTCGAGTTTCGCGAGCCCGACGGCACGCGCACGACCGTGAACGCATCGCAGACGCGCGACATCGGCGCAGTCGCGACCTGGCAGTCACTGACCGTGACCGGTGTCGTTCCGGCAACCGCGGTCACCGCGACAGTGCGTATCTATTCGAAGCAAGCCGACACGGGCACGACCGATTGGGACGACGTGACGGTGACCTCGACGCCGCCGGGCGGATACGCCGCACCGGTCGGAACGGGCGTGGTGCTCTTCGTCGGCGATCATCGCGTCGAGAGCTACGACGGGCTTGTTCGCACCATGCATCCCGGCACGAAGGTGAGCGCGCCCGCGTTGCAGTCGGCCGGCGAGGGCATCGTGCTGCGCGGAACCGCGGGCACATGGAACGCCAACGCGCGGCAGGGAACCGTGATCGCCAACGCCGACGGAAGCGGCTTTCGCATGTGGTACACGGGCGCTTCGAGCACGGGCTACGCGGAGAGCGTCGACGGCATCACGTGGGACACCGCGCTCGCGCCGAGTCCGACGTTCAGCGAAGAGATCGGCGGTGTCGTCGAGAACCCGGCCGCGACGGGGCCGCGCTATTTCACGCTGTATTCCGACTCCAGGGACAACCCGAATCCGGGGACGCGGCATTACCGCGCAGCGAGTTCGATCGACGGACGAACGTGGCAATCCTTCGCGAGCCCCGGCATTCCGGGATGGGACGTCATGAACGTCTCGTTCGATCCGTCGCGGCGGCGATTCGTCGCGATGGTGAAGGACTGGAGCACCACGCCCGTCACCACGCCGCGCCGCGTGAATCTCTCCACCAGCACCGACTTCGTCACGTGGAGCGCGCCGCGTCTGGTACTGAGCGCCGACGCGCGCGACCTCGACATCGCCCACGCGCGCTTTCCGAGCGTGTCGCCCGCGCCCGGGGTCGAGATCTACGGCATGCCCTCGATGCGCTACGGTGAGCAGTACCTCGGCCTGCCGTGGGTATTCGAGATCCTGCAGACGGGCGCGAGCGTCGGTCAGGACGAGGGGCCGGTCCTCACGCAGCTCGCGGCCTCGCAGGATCTCGTGCACTGGAACCGTCCCGATCGCACGCCGATCGTCACGCCGGGCGCAGCATCGACCGCGTGGGATCACGGGCAGATCTACAGTGGCAGTTCGTTCGTCACGGTCGGCGACGAAGTGCGGCTCTATTACGGCGGCTGGCTGGGCTATCACGCACAGGGTGGTGGCGCGCGCGTGGGGCTCGCGACGTGGCCGCGCGATCGGTTCGTCTCGTGGCATGCGACGACTGCGGGGAGCGTCACGACACGAACGCTCGATGCGGCGGGAAGCGTGCTCGCGGTGAACGTCGATCCGAATGGCGGCGAGTTGCGCGTCGAAGTGCTCGATGCCGATGGCCATGCGATCCCGGGCTACACGCTCGCAGAGAGCATTCCGATCAACGCTGCGTCGCTGCACCAGCAGGTCGGATGGACGAGCCACTCGTCGCTCCCGGTCGATCGTCCGTTGCGCCTGCGCTTCGCGCTCACGGCCGGCGATCTCTACGCGTACCAGATCGAGTAGCGCTTCGAGCACCGATCCGTTCGCACACCGAAGCCGCTCGCTGATACGGTCACCGTTCGGAGAGTGGCC
Source organism: uncultured Myxococcales bacterium (assembly GCA_966212315.1). Taxonomy (GTDB): domain Bacteria; phylum Myxococcota_A; class Polyangia; order Polyangiales; genus CBIHQZ01. The sequence goes on along the minus strand of CBIHQZ010000277.1, from coordinate 776 downwards.
ATGCGAAAGCTCGGATTCGTCGTCGTTCACACCATGCTCGCAGCTGCAGTCGTCGCCGGATCGTCCGCTGCGATCGCGCAACAAGCCGCAGCCCCCGTCGCGCCGCCGGTCGTCGCGGCAGTCCCGCCGCCGCCACCGCCTCCGGTTCCTGTCGATCCGCGCGTCACCCTCGCGGGCAACTACAACTTCGCCGGTGGCAGTCGCGATCGTGGCCTGGTCGACGCCGCCATCGAGCGCGCCGTCTCGCCGATGTTCTTCGCGATCCGTCCCATTGCGCGCGGACGGCTGCACGACATCAATCCGATCTACAACTCGGTCACGATCCGCTTCGCCAACGGCGTCGTCGAAGTGAATCTCGCCGGCTCGCCGCTGATGCGTTCGAACGAAGGCGCGCGCACGCCATGGACCGCGCGCAACGGCGATCACGTGCAGATGACCCAGCGGCTCGACGGCAACGGCCATCTCATCCAGGAACTCGCGGGCGAGACCGGCACGCGCCGCAACGAGTTCATCGCATCGCCCGACGGGCACACGCTCACGTTGCGAGTGCGCATCACGTCGACGCAGCTGTCGTCGCCGATGGCCTACGAGCTCACGTACCGGCGGTAGCGAAGGGAACGGGGTGCGACCTCACCCCCGCTGCCGCGCGCCCCTCTCCCTCCGACGCCACCGCGTCACGCGCGCAGCGCAGGCGTCGTCGAAAGAGGGGCTGGAACGATGGTGCGGGAGGGGATCGCTGGTCACGAGGTCGTACGAGCGTCGGAAGCGTTGAGAGC
>CBIHQZ010000276.1:0-7642 GCA_966212315.1 uncultured Myxococcales bacterium | reverse complement strand
GGGTCGATGCTCGAAAGAGGATCGACCCCGTTTTCTTTTTCTCCGCGTGCCCCGCAGACCCCTCCCTATCGATTGAATCGCTGCGTTCGCTCGCCCATCACCCGAGAGTGTCGTCCGAAGAGGGGCACGCACGCTGGGGTCGGCGGATCGCGGTCTGCCCCGGCTGCGTCAAACTTCGGGGATGCCGGGAAAGAGCTCGGCCACGGCCGAGCCGCGCTTCACCGTGTCGTCACCTTCGAGCTTCGCCTCGAGCACGACGATCGCCCCGTCGGCCGCGCGAATGATCACCCCTTCGCGGCTCCGCACGATCTCTCCGGGCTCGATCGCCTTCGGCGCGGATTCCGCGCGCTTCGCATCGAGGATCACCACCGTCTCGTCGCCGTAGCCCGTGAATGCTCCCGGATCCGGCGCGGCCGCACGCACGCGCGCGATCACTTCGTCGACGGTCCATTCCCAGAGCAACTCGCAATCTTCGTCGGTGGGCGCGGGCGCGTCCGAAGAGCGTTCGTCGTCTTGCGGAATCGGCGTGATCTTCTCGCCACGCGCATAGCGTCCCGACACTTCGCGCATCAGCGCCAGCGACGGACGATCGAGAAGTTTCGCGAGCTGCCAGCTGTTCCCACGCGCCGGCATCTTCACCCGACGCTGGGCGAGAATCGCTCCGTCGTCGTAGCGCGGCGTGAGCACATGCGCGGTGACGCCCGTGTCGGCATCGCGTCGCGCGAGCGACCAGAAGTAGGGATCAGGGCCGCGATGGCGCGGAAGGATCGACGGGTGCACGCCGAACGCTCGTGGCGAGAGTCGGATCACTTCGTTCGGAATCTTGCGGGTCCAGAACCACGACACGATCAGGTCGGGCTTCACCGATTCGATCAGCTCACGCACGCTTTCGCTGCCGAGATCGGGACGCGCGAGCAAGAGCCCGCCGCGATCGACCATGCGTTTGCGAAGCCGCCACATCCCGGGCGAAGTCACGCGCGAGATGCACGCCACACGCACATCGAGTCCGTCGTGCAGAAGCGTCAGCGCGCCGAGCGGCAGCCCGAGGTACACGACCTTGAAGGGCGCGCTCATGACGCGAATCCCCAGCTGAGCAACGCGTACGGAACGAGCACTTCGAACGCGGAATCGCCGCCCATCAACCCGCGAGGCTCGCTGCCTTCGTCGCGCACGGAACCGTTTTCTCGCATCCCCGCGTCGCCCGCAATCGCGAAGACCGTGCGGCTCGCGAAGCTGCCGCAGAGCGAGAGCAACGCCGGCGCGAGCGCCTTCTCGATGCGATCCCACGAGCCCGACAAGCCGCCCTTACCCGCGATCGATGCCTCGAGCGCATACGCGTCGATGCGAAGAACTTCGTGGTGACCGAGATGCTCTCGCCGCGGACGGATCGATTCATCGAACGTTCGCGCGGCGGCCGGTTCGTCGCGCGCGGGGAGTTCCGCGCCGAGGGCGGTGAGACCCCGCACGAGCAATTCACGCTGCGTGCGCGTCGTCGCCGGACGACCGGCCCAGTGGATTCCTTCTTCGATCACCGCGAGGCCCGGCACGCGCGGCAATACCCGGTCGCGAATGCGCTGCCAGGCGTCGACACGAAGGCCGGTGACGATGACGAACGCAGTGCCGCGCGCCTGACGTTCCGATGCGGTCCGCGTGATCTTGCCCGGGAGGTCGCAGAGCATCGTCGGTCGCGATGTGCCGGCGAGCCATGCGTCGTACGCGTTGGCGTAGTAGTCGCGAAAGTGCTGTTCGAAGCGTTGCAGTGTCTCGCGGCCGCGCGACGCGAGGCGCGTCCCCTCGAGTCCGAGCGCCTGTTCGCCGCGTTCGAGCGAGCCGAGCGCATCACCGAGTCGCGCCGCGCTGTCGACGAACAAACGTTCCCATTGGCGTGCGCCGCGTCGTGCATCGATCCCGCGCATCGCGCGAAGTGAATCGCGCACTGTCACAGCGGCGCGGACCGCATCGGCCCAGCCCTCACCGAGTGGCGGCGCGGCGGGTGGCATCGATTCGCGCGGTGAAGCGGTCGTCGCACCGTGCTCGTTCGCATCGGTCACCGTGCGCGCGAACGTGACTTCGGCGTCGGGTTCGTAACCGATCGCGGGCGGTCCGAGCGGCGAGGTGAACACCACCACGGTGTCGTCCGACGGCGCCGGGATCTCGAGCCAGCCTTCCAGCGCGGTGCGCAGCGCGCCCACCGTGAAGCTGCGTCCCGCGAACCGGCCGACGAGATCCATCGGATCACGCGTGACGGTCGGCGCGCCGCCCAGTCGTTCGATGCGTTCGAACGCGCGCGCGAGATCGGGCGCAATCGCAGGCTCGCCACTCGCATCGGCCGCCCGCGCAGTGGCCGCGAACGAAAGCGGACGACGCGCACACTCGACGAGAATGCGCTGCACCGTTGTAAGCGGGTTCGCCTCGCTCGCACCGCGCGCATCGATCCACGCGTCGATGTCGTCGAGCACCACCAGCACGCCGTGTCGTCGCACCGCTCGCGCGCGAAAGAGCCAGCCGCCGAGGGACGCGAGCGGGCCGCCAGCGGGATCGTCGTAGAGACCGCCGGGCGCGCCGAGTCGCGCGAGTTCAGCCTCGGCCGACGCGGCGATTGCATCCGCGAGCGACGTCGCGCTTTCACGCGTCGACACCCGCACGATGAGCGGACGCGGCGCCGCGGACGAAGTGACTTCGTGAACGCAGGCATCGAGTCGCGCGCGTCGCTGCGTGGACGAACCGCCGCAGATCAACAGCGTCCCGCCCCGCTCTTCGCGCGGCCCGAGATGCGTGGCCGATGCGTCCGGCGCGGTTGCGTCGCTCGTTGAATCCACCGGCGCCGAAGCTTAGTGGCCGCGGAACATCGGCCGCAACGACGTTTCGCGCCGGGCACGCGGTGTACGTTGAACGCCCGTCTGGCCGTGAATGCTGATAGAGTCGCCGCGACGATGTCCTCGGAAAACCGCAAGACCATTCGTGTCGTTGCAGCCGTGATCGAACGCGATGGTCGCTATCTCATCACGCAGCGGCGACCCACCGCGGTGCTCCCGCTGCTGTGGGAATTTCCGGGCGGGCGCGTGGAAGACACCGAGAGCGACAACGAAGCGTTGCGTCGCGAGGTTCGTCATCGGCTCGGCGCGGAGATCGAAGCGGGCGCGCTGATCTCGTTCGTGAGCCATGCCTACGAGCACTACACGGTCGATCTGCATCTGTACGAGTGCCGGCTTCTCACCGAGGAAATGCGCGCCAACGCGGTGCATGCGTACCGCTGGGTGACGAGCGCCGAGTTCGATCAGTATCCGTTCACGCCTGCCGACGAAGCGTCGATGTCGAAGCTGCTCGGCGAGGGGTGAAGGGGCGTAGCCGCTGCCGCCAGCGCTGAGCATTGGTCACGAATGTGTCTTGCGCTGCCTCGAGGCCCGGCGGCTAAAGCCACGGCAACGCGTCCGAAGCCTCACCTTCGTGAGGCTCGCGATGTCACATCGAATACAGCGGTGGTCTGGTCCGAAGAGATCGACGGCAGCTCGCAGTCACCGCGAGCTTCGCGCAGGCGAAGCTTAGGAGTCGTTGCCGCGGGTTCACCCGCCGGGAATCCCTCGGCGAGCGACCGCACCCGTGACCAATGGTGAGGCGGCAGCGGGGGTGAGGTCAGGGCCCGCAGACGGGTCACCGCGTGCACACATGTTGCGGAGTACACTCCGGGCCCATGGCGCACGCCTGTTATGTCTGCACGTTCTATCCCGTTCCCGACGGCGAGGGCGTCGAGTGTCCGCACTGCCACCGCTTGCAGTACGGCACCACCTGCCCGCGCTGCGGCCGGGCCGCGCCGACCATCATTCGCGGCCTTCGCGTGGTGTGCAGCGCATGCGGCGCCGAACGCGGTCCGCTCTCGAGCGGGATGCCGATGAACGTCGCCGGTCAGACATCGCGCATCGGCGGAGTGCTCACGCGCGGGCTCGGATGGGCGTTGCTCTTCGTCTTCGCGATCATGCTCGCACTCGGAATCGCGGCACTGACGGGACCGTTCGTGCTCAAGGTGCTGCTCGGCATCCCCGCGATCGCGATCGCGCTGCTCGCAGGCGGCGGAAGCTTCTTCGCATTGCGCGGCGGAAAGAAGCTCGCGACCCAGGGCGCTGCCGCGATGGTGCACGCGCGCGAACAAGCGCTGCTCGCGTTCGCGACGCATCACGGTGGTGTCATCACCGCGTCCGAGGCCGCGGCGGCGATGAACGTGCAGGTCGCCGAAGCCGACGCGATGCTGACGCAGATGGCGCGCGAAGGATCGCGCGTAAGTGTCGAGATCGATGCCCACGGTGTCGTTCGCTACGTCTTCCGCGACGCGCCGCCGCCCGTGGTTTCGCCCGAGATGGCGTCGACCGGCGTTCGCGTCGACCCCACCGGCCCCGCGTCCGCGGCGCTCCCCCCCGAGGCGCCGGGCAACGACGAAGCACGCGAACGCGACGAGATCCGCGCGCGGGTCGACCGCGAGTTCGAGCAGATGCGCAAGACGAAGGGCTAGCGCTTCCTGTCGCATGCGTGAGGTTGCCGGTGCGGCGCGCTACCCTGCCCCGCACGTATGGAGTTTCGCGCTCAGACCGAACTCATCGCCGCGGTGCTCGCACTCGCCATCGCCATCGGCGTGGTGCTCCGTACGCGCAAGCGACGGCTGCACTGGCTCTTCGTCGCTTTCAGCACCAACGTCGCGCTCTGGTATCTCGCGCAGTGCCTGAACGACCGCTACGGCGGTTCGATCTGGGGGCGCGCGGTCGCCCTCTCCGCAGTGCTCCTGCCGCAGCCGGGCATCCGCTTCCTGCGCGCGTTCGTCGCCGATGCGCAGGGGAGCCGGCGCTCACGACTCAACACGTTCGCCGGTGTTCTCGGCGGCATTCTCGTGCTGCTCGTGTTCTCGCCATACCACGCGCATCCGCTCGCGCGCGGCGCGGTGAGCTTGTACGTCATCGGTCTCTTCGCCGCGGTCGTCGTGGAAATCTACGAACGCTCGCGCGCGGCCGAATCGCGCCTCGAACGCGCCCGCGCCCGCTATCTCGTCGGCGTCGGCATCGCCACCACGCTGGTCTTCATGACCGACGTTCTCCCGTACGCGGGGCTCGACGTCGGACCGGCCGGCATCGCGCTCGTGCTCGTGGTGCTCTTCATGCTCTCGCAGGTGATGGAGCGTTCGCGTCTCATCGACCTGTACGAACTCGCGGGACGACTCGCGGTGCTCACCGCGCTCGCGTTCCTCCTCGCCGCCATCTACTACCTGATGGTCGACTGGGCGCGCGGCCGGGCGCCGTACGTGCTCAACGCGATCGTCGCGTCGCTCGTCATCCTGATTCTCTTCGACCCGGTGCGCGCGAAGCTCGAAGAGCAGATCGCGCGCTTCTTCTTTCGCGAACGCTTCGATCTCGAACGCTCGATGGCGCAGTTGCGACAGCGACTCGCGCACGCGCTCGAACTCGATGCGATCGGCCGCATCCTTCTCGAAGGACTCGAGTCGTCACGGCGCGTGACTCATGCGTCGATGTACCTCGTCGATCCCGAGCGACGCGGCGTCGATCTCTTCGTGCACCTCGGTCCGGCGCCGGTTGCGCGACTCGAACTCGCGGCTGCCCGTCCGTTGCTCGATCGACTCGCCGCCGACGGCGCGGCGGTGACCGAAGAGTTGCACCGCGATGCAGCCGAGCGTCGCGATACCGGCGAAGTGCGCGAGTCGGTGACGTTCGCCGAAGCGGCAGCGGTGTGTGAACGACTCGAAGCCGCGGTGGTGCTTCCGATCGAAGGCGATCAGAAAGAATTGATCGGTCTGCTCGCACTGCGCGACGACCGCATGCGCGACCCATTTTCGCCCGAAGAAGTGCAGATTCTTCGACAGGTCGCGGCGCAGGTCGCGCTCGTGATCGAGAACTCGAAGCAGCACGGTCGCATCAAGGAACGAGACCGACTCGCGGCGCTCGGCGAGATGGCGGCTGGCCTCGCGCACGAGATCCGCAATCCGCTCGGGAGCATCAAGGCGGCGGCGCAGTTGATGGAAGGAACCGCGCCGACGGGTTCGCAAGATGCGGAGTATCTCGGGATCATCGTCGAGGAAGTGGCGCGACTGAATCGCGTGGTCGGATCGTTCCTCGATTACGCGCGGCCGTATCGCGGCTCGCCGACAGCGGTGGACGTGAGCGATGCGGTGACTCGCACGATGGCAGTGCTGCGCAACGATCTCCCGGCCGATGTGAAGCTCAGTGTGGATCTCGCGCCCGGGCTGCCGCCGGTCCGCATCGACGCCGAGCAATTGCGACAAGTGGTGCTCAATCTCGTGCGCAACGCGGTCGAAGCGATGGAAGGCCGCGGCGAGATCACGCTGCTCACGCAGATGCGCAGCGCCGATCCGCCGATGGTGGAGTTGCTGGTGCGCGACACGGGGCCGGGTATTTCCGCGAAGGCGCTGCCGAAGCTGTTCGTGCCGTTCTTCACGACGAAAGCGCAAGGCACGGGCCTCGGTCTCGCGATCTGTCAGCGCTTGATCTCGAGTGCGGGCGGCCGCATCGACGTGCGCACGCAGGGCGGTCGCGGCACGACGTTCGTGGTGGCGTTGCCAGTGGCGGACCGCGCGACCGCGACGAGCACCGGCGATCGCGAGTCGAGCGCGAATCAGCCCGCGCAGTCGTTGCCGGGCGTGGCGTCACGTTCGTAGCGCGGCGCACTCACCGACGTGGCTCTCGTGAGCGGGCCCGCGCGCTGATCACAAGGCGCGCGCCGGCCGATGGCTCGCGCGCATGGCGTTCGATACGATCGTCGTATGCGACGCGACGGCCTGACTCGCTTTCGGCTCTGCTCGCTGACGATCCCGATCGCTGCGCAGTGCGCCTGCGATCCGGGCGAGGTGTCACGCACCGACGCATCCACCGACGTGCGCCGGGTCGACGCGAACGCCGCAGAGACGGTGGTGTTGGATGCAGCACTGATCGACGCCCGCGAAGACACCATCACGCTCGACGCACCCGCGGACGTCGCCGCGCCCGACGAAACACCGAGCACGCCCGACGTCCCCCTTGCCGACGTCCCCGTCGACGCACCGACAACGCTCGACCTCCACGATGTCACCCTCTTCGACAATCCCGCCGACCTCGCCGACTGGCCCGTCACGACGACGATCACGCGCGTCGATTTCCAGCAGAACGGCGGGGATGGCGAAGGTGAAGAACGCGAGGCTAAGCGTATCGGGCATGAAGACTCGGGGGCGATGAGGGAATGGTTGATCCGGCAGGCCGTCCGGTCTATCGAATTTGCGGACAGAAAACGAGTGCGGATTTTCACAAGCCGATATCCGCCGAACGGGAAGAAACATGACCGGACAGGAAGACCGCTGCCGCCTCGTGCTGATCGTGCCGCATTATGACGACGCGGACCAGCAGGCCAAGGATCTCGAAGCGGCGCTTGCCGGCGGCGACGTCGCCTCGGTGATCCTGCCGCAATACGGCCTTGACGACCAGGCGTTCCAGAAACGTGCGGAAGTGCTGGTCGAGCTGATCCAGGCGGCGGGTGCCGCGGCGCTGATCTCCGGCGACAGCCGGGTGGCCGGCCGTATCAAGGCAGATGGCCTGCATCTTAGCGGAAACCTGACGGAACTGGAGGAAACGATCGAGAAATTCGTGCCGAAGAT
>CBIHQZ010000275.1:0-7679 GCA_966212315.1 uncultured Myxococcales bacterium | reverse complement strand
ACGACTGCCCCGGCGGCACGCCGTCCGGCATGTGCTCTTCATCAAACCCGACGCAGTATTTGTCCAGAAACTCTTGGTCGAACAGTTGTTCTTCGACCATCACGTAAGCCATTGCAGCGAACAGCGCGACTACGCGTTTGGCGCGCGATGCGGTCACCTGCCGAACGAGCCACGCGAGACCCGCCCCCGACGCTCCCGCCGCCTCGGCCGCTTGCACATCGAGCAGCAAGAGCAGCATCGACGCCGTGAGCCCGATGAACACCAACGCGGTCCCGACGATGCCGAGATACTTGCCGAGCACGAACTGCCACCGCGTTACCGGCTTCGCGAGGATCACGTAGAGCGTGCGCAGCTCGATCTCTTTGTAGAGAAAGCTCGCGCCGAGAAACACCGCCACGAGGTTCGACAGCCACGAGATCGTGACCACGCCGTGGTCGACGAGAATGCGGACCTGTTCGTTGAGCGAGAGCCAGGCGAGCGACGCGCCGAAAATCAGCGACGCGAGCGCGAGTCCGAGCACACCGAAGAGCACCCGGTCACGGATCGCTTCGCGATAGGCATTGAGTGCGATGGCGTAGATACGACCCACGCGCGGACCATACCGGAGGCGCCCTTGCGGTTGCACCGCGTGCGCGATGTCCGACTCCCGGAGCGTTGATACGCGCGGGTCAGTTCCCTGTGACCGCTGCGTCCGGCACGACCGGGCCCGCGTCCGTCGTCGCGCTCCCCGCGTCGGGATCGACGACCATCGGATCTTCGACGGGCGGCAACGTGGTCGACGAAGTAGCTGGAATTTCCCCGCGCGACCGCGCCGCCTCGGCATCCAGAAACCCGCGGCGAATGGCGTATACCGGCGCGCCGAACAGGAATTCGCCGATGCACGGGTTGAAGGGCAACTCGACGCTTCGGTTGTTCGACGCCACGACGATGGGCCGATCGGGGCGCAACCGTCGCACCTGTCCCGACGCCCACCATCCGACGTGAACGCGCACGCTCGAACCCGCCCCGGTGAGATCCAGGCCTTCGATGCGCTGATATTCGTCGTCGAGAAGCTGCCGCAGACGTCGTCGCGCACGTCGGTCGGCCACCACGTAGGTCCCTTCGCCGATCACCGCGCGCCGCATACGACCGTGCTCGTCCGGCTCGGTTTCCGCTGTTTCGTTCGATGTTTCTTCGATCGCTCGAAACCCCGGGCGCGCGCGAGACGCGTTCCGTTGATCGAAGAAGTCTTGCAGATGGCACATGTCGTCGAACGTGATCTGACGCTGCGGAACAGCACTCAGATCGCGTCGTGACGAAGGGCCACACCCTCCGGCGGCGGCTACCGAGACGACGACGAAGGCACCGACGAACGGGATGGGCGAGCGATTCGAACCGGAATTCATGCGCGTTCCCGATCTTGCCACGATATGTCCCGCGGTTGGCGACCCCTTCGCAGACCATCCGGGACCGCCGCATGACGTTCATTCGGGACCGGAATTCCTGGCCCTGCGACCTGTCCGTCACCCTCGCGTCACCTACCGCACCTCGACCGACCGTCGGGGGGCGGATGCCGTTCGCGCGGCAAATCGTGCTTCCCCGCGCACGCGCAACGCTTTTTGTTGGGTCGCCGCATCACCCCCCTCGATCGACGGGTGAGCGTCAAGCGCTGCGATAATCGCCCCGGCGACACAGATTCTGTGAACACCGCCATGTGGGTTTTCGGTCGCTTTGGTTAATGGAGCCGTTCGGTCACAGTTTCGAATCGTCGACTCAAGTGTCAAGAAACCGTCTCACTCTCGCCGAGATGAGAGGATCCGTGGAACGACCTCGTCGAGCTCTCCATCCACGTTCTGTCACCCGTGGCCATACACACGGCGCTCGCCGAACACTTGCCAAGGCCCTTCAGCTTGTGGATAACGAGTTCCACGCCACTAGCGATTGGGGCTCGGGCGACAGTGGCGTACCTAGAGAAAGATTCCGAACGCCTTACGGCGGGTTGCGAGGCCCGTCGTCTTTCGGGCAGTATTCTGTCAACAGTGACTACACCAGCAGCAGCGGCACAAGCGGCGGGCGAGGGACGGGACATGAGCGTCGACGGCACCATGAATGGCGAAGCAGGGACGGCAGGGCGTCGTGATGGGGCGACCAGAATGGCGAAGGCGGCGAAGGCGAAGCGCGAAGTCCAGGGCATGACGGTTCCGCGGCGGCACACCCGCGCGGGGACGGATCCGCTCGCGGCGGTCACGTACGACAAGCGCGACAGCGTGATCTCGAACCCCGACGGCTCGATCGTGTTCGAGACGCGTGGCGCGGAGATCCCGGCGTCGTGGTCGCAGCTCGCGACCGACATCGTCGTGAGCAAGTACTTCCGCAAGAGCGGCTTGTTCGGCGAAGCGGGCCGCGGCGAGACGTCCGTGCGCCAGGTGGTCTACCGCATCGCGCACACGATCCGCGTGTACGGCGAGGAACACGGCTACTTCGCGGACGCCGAGGAAGCGAACGCGTTCGAAGCCGAACTGTCGTTCCTCCTGGTGAACCAGTATGGCGCGTTCAATTCGCCCGTGTGGTTCAACTGCGGTCTCTTCCAGTGCTACGAGATCAAGGGCTCGGGCGGGAACTACGCGTGGGACGAGAAGGTCTCGTCGGTCGCGGAGACCGCCAACGCGTACGAGCATCCGCAGTGCTCGGCATGCTTCATCCAGTCGGTCGGCGACGACCTGATGAGCATCTTCGACCTCGTGAAGAACGAAGCGCGGCTCTTCAAGTACGGCTCGGGCACCGGCACGAACTTCAGCGCGTTGCGCGGACGCCAGGAACATCTTTCGGGCGGCGGGACCTCGTCGGGTCTCATGTCGTTCCTCGAGGTGTTCGATCGCGCCGCAGGAAGCACGAAGTCGGGCGGCACCACGCGCCGTGCGGCGAAGATGGTGTGCCTCGATCTCGATCACCCGGAGATCGTCGACTTCATCGAATGGAAGATGAAGGAAGAGAAGAAGGCCCAGGCGCTCATCGCGCAGGGCTACCCGTCGGACTTCAACGGCGAGGCCTATCACACGGTATCGGGGCAGAACTCGAACAACTCGGTTCGCGTCACCGACGACTTCATGAAGGCGCTCGAGAACGACGGCACCTGGACCACGCGTCATCGCACCACCGGTCAGGCCGGCGACACGATGCAGGCGCGTGATCTGTGGAACAAGGTCGCGCAGAGCGCGTGGGCCTGCGCCGATCCGGGCGTGCAGTACGACACGACGATCAACGACTGGCACACGTGCCCGAACACGGGTCGCATCAATGCGAGCAATCCGTGCAGCGAGTACATGTTCCTCGATGACACGGCCTGCAATCTGTCGAGCCTGAACCTCACGAAGTTCCTCGTCGACGAGAGCGACGGATCGCTGTCGTTCGACGTCGATGCGTATCGCCACGCGGCGCGCATCTTCTTCATGGCCCAGGAAATCCTCGTCGATTACAGCTCGTACCCGACGAAGAACATCGCGAAGAACTCGCACGACTACCGCCCGCTCGGTCTCGGCTACGCGAACCTCGGCACGATGCTGATGCTCATGGGCGTGCCGTACGATTCGGACGAAGGTCGTGCGATCGCGGGTGCGGTCACCGCGATCATGACGGGCCAGGCCTATCGCACGTCCGCCGAGATGGCGGCGGTGAAGGGGCCGTTCGCGGGCTACGCGAAGAACAAAGGCCCGATGCTGCGCGTGATGCGCAAGCACGCGGACGCGGCGTATCAGCTGAGCGAAGAGCACTGCCCGGATTACCTGGCGAGCGCGGCGCGCGAAGACTGGGACGAAGCGGTTCGTCTCGGCGAGCAGTTCGGCTACCGCAACGCGCAGGCGACGGTGCTCGCGCCGACGGGGACCATCGGTCTCTTGATGGATTGCGACACGACCGGCATCGAGCCGGACTTCGCGCTCGTGAAGTACAAGAAGCTCGCGGGCGGCGGGTACTTCAAGATCGTGAACGCTTCGGTGGAGCGCGCGCTCGTGCAGTTGCGCTACAGCCCGGCGCAGGTCGCGGACATTCTCACGTACGTGTCGGGGACGAACACGTTCCTCTCGGCACCGCATGCTTCGCGTGAGTTCTTGAAGAGCAAGGGACTCAACGACGCCGAGATCAAGAAGGCGGAAGACGGTCTGCGGGGCGCGTTCACGCTCGATCAGGTGCTGGCGATGCACTCGATCGGTGAGGCGGCCTACACGCGCATGGGGATCACGAAGGACGTCGCTACCAAGCGCGGCTTCTCGTTCCTCAAGCATCACGGTCTCTCGCAAGACCAGATCGACGCGGCGACCGATCACATCATCGGCCGCATGACGATCGAAGGCGCACCGCACCTGCGCACCGAGCACTACGCGGTGTTCGATTGCGCGAACCGCTGCGGCAAGCACGGCAAGCGCTTCCTCGCACCGATGTCGCACATCCGCATGATGGCGGCGACGCAGCCGTTCCTCTCGGGCGCGATCTCGAAGACGGTCAACCTCCCGAACGACGCGACGGTCGAAGAGATCGCCAGCGTGTACGCCGAGGGTTGGAAGCTCGGTCTCAAGGCCGTGGCGCTCTACCGCGACGGATGCAAGGCGTCGCAGCCGCTGAGCACCAGCGCGGACGACAAGAAGAAGGACAAGAAGGTCGAAGCGAAAGCCGAGGCCCCTGTCGCAGCGAAGGCCGCAGTCGAAGCACCGGTGGCGGAGATCGCGCCGGCGAACGAGAGCGGGCCGCTATTCGCGAAGGGCGCAATCATCGGACCGAAGCGCACGCAGCGCTTCCGTCTGCCGCGTCGTCGTCGCGGGTTCACGCAGGAAGCAAAGGTCGGCGGGCACAAGGTCTTCTTGCGCACCGGCGAATACGACGACGGAACGCTGGGCGAGATCTTCATCGACATGCACAAGGAGGGCGCTGCCTTCCGGTCGCTGATGAACTGCTTCGCGATCTCGGTCTCGATGGGTCTGCAGCACGGCGTGTCGCTCGAAGAGTTCGTCGAGCAGTTCACGTTCACGCGCTTCGAGCCGCAGGGTTCGGTCGACGGCCACGCGAACATCAAGTTCGCGACCAGCATCGTCGACTACATCTTCCGCACGCTCGGTGTGGAGTACTTGCAGCGCTACGACCTCGCGCACGTTCCGCCGGAGCAGGAGCCGACGGAGACGGGTCCGGCGTCGACGAAGGCGAGCCTTCCTCCGCCCGCGGGCGTGGAGAGCTACACGAGCGCGGGTGCCATGCCGCTCACGCCGGCAGCGGGAAATACGCTCGCGGCACAGGAGCTGAACAAGTCGCTCGGCAAGCTCATGGGCGACGCGCCGATGTGTGATCAGTGCGGTCACATGACGGTTCGAAACGGCAGCTGCTATCGATGCCTCAATTGCGGCGCATCGATGGGATGCAGCTGATCTGACGTAGCGTTCGAAACGCGCCGTCGCTCGCGACTCCTCCGGCCTCTCTCCCATCGAGGGGGCGGGGTGGAGGGTCGATGGGGCGAAATGGTTAAAGGTCGGCGACGATATTTATCCGCTCCCCTGTCCCCTCGCTGGGATGGGGGCCGGAGAGGTTTCGCGACGGCGGCGCGGTGAACGCGATCACCAGGTGCCTTCGCAGCGGGAATCTCCGATGCTGCGGAGATGATTCGCTCCCCGCTAGCTACTCTTTGTCTCCTCGCCAGCATCACGATCTCGCTCGCTGCGTGCGGCGAGCGTCAGCGCAATGCGTGCTCGACCCGCGCCGAATGCGCATCCACTGAAGACTGCGTGGGCGGTGCGTGTGCACCGGCGAACAGCGACGCCGGACGCGATGCGTTCGACGGCGATGTAAGCGCGAACGACGTGATGACGATCGATGCGCCCCTCGATGCGAACAGCGCGATCGGGCAACGCTGCTCGACCTCACGCCCGTGTCCTTCCGGGTTCACGTGCGAGGGCGGGCTGTGCGCGCTCGATTGCGGCGCCAACGCGCGCTGTGCGGAGACCACGTGCTGCGCGGCCGGTGACGTGTGCTCGCTCGATCGCTGCATCACGCCCGGTGCAGCGTGTGCGAGCGCACCGGCGGGCGACGCGGGCACCTGCGTGGCCGCGCGACGATGTGGCGTCGGCGAGCAATGCGATCCCGCGATCGGTCGGTGTCTGCCGGTGCCGACGACGGCGTGCGAATTCCATCCGACGGGGACCTTCGATCCGCAGTTGCTGTGGAGCTGGACCGGCTCGCGCGCGAATCCCACCTACGGACACGCGATCACCACGCCCGCGGTCGCCGACCTCGATGGTGACGGATCCAACGACGTCATCGTGCCCGTCATCGATCAGGTCCTCGGCACGCAGACGCGCGGCGCGATTTTGTGCGCGCTCTCGGGTGCGGGCGATTGTGCGGGCGGACCGCGGGAGTTGTGGTGCACGACGCCGACCGATCCGCTCGTGAGCTGGCTATCGTCGCCTGCGGTTGCCGATCTCGACGGAAGCGGCGTGCTCACGATCGTCACGGGCGACACGCGCCCCGATGCGAACGGTCTGTTGAACGTCGGCATCGCGGGCTACACGCCCACGGGTCAACGCATCCCGATGTTCGGCACCGACAGCGCGGGAGCACCCGTGAACGTGCGCGTTGGCGTCGGTGCGCCCGGCATCGCTGATCTCGATGGCGACGGACACGCCGAAGTGTTCGTGGGCTACACCGTGTTCGACAGCCATGGGCGCCTTCGTTGGCAGCACGCGGGCGCGGCGGGCAATTCGGGCTTCGGACCGCTCACCATCGCGGCCGATCTCGATGGCGACGGCACGCTCGAGATCGTCGGCGGCAACATGGCGTATCACGCGGACGGCACCGAAGCGTGGCCCGCAACCGCGGCCGCACGATCACTCGCCGATGGGTGGCCCGCGATGGGCGATTTCGACGGCGACGGCGTGCCCGAGATCGCTGTGATGTCGAACGGCACGCTCAACGTGCTCACCCACGACGGCGCGCTTTACTCGGCAACGCCCGCGACGATCCCGGGCCGCGGCGGTCCGCCGACGATCGCCGACGTCGATGGCGACGGACATCCCGACATCGCGGTCGCGGGCTCGAACTCGATCACGGTGTTCAAGGTCGCCCCCACCGGCACGCACGCGATCACACAGCTGTGGCGTGCGAGCGCGCGCGACTTCTCGTCGAACTTCACCGGCTCGAGCGTGTTCGATTTCGACGGCGACGGCCGCGCCGAAGTGATCTACGGCGACGAGTGTTTCGCGCGCGTGTACGACGGCCGCGGCGACGGCGCGGGCGGAACGACGGTGCGCTTCGAAGTGCCGAACACCTCGTGCACGGGCGTCGAGTACCCGGTGGTCGCGGATCTCAACGGCGACGGACGCGCGGAGTTCGTCGTCGTCGCGAACGACGCGAGCGGGATGGGCACCGCGTGTTCGTCGTACGCCGAGGCGTGCGGAACCACGTTCCCCGGCTACACCGCGACGCACGGCGTGCGGGCGTATCGTGATCGCCGCGACAACTGGGTAGCGACGCGCGGGATCTGGAACCAGCACGCGTATCACGTGACCAACGTGTGCGACGGTCGCGACGGCGCATGCACGGGCGCGGGCAATCGCTACGCCGCGGTGCCGGCACACGAATCGTCGCCGTGGCGTTTCCCCGCGGGTGCACCGCTCAACAGCTACCGAACGAACGCGCAGATCGGCGGGGCACTCGCAGCGCCC
>CBIHQZ010000274.1:0-7689 GCA_966212315.1 uncultured Myxococcales bacterium | reverse complement strand
AGGCAGCTCGCAGTCACCGCGAGCTTCGCGCAGGCGAAGCTTAGGAGTCGTTGCCGCGGGTTCACCCGCCGGGAATCCCTCGACGTCGGAGGGAGAGGGGCGCGCGGCAGCGGGGGTGAGGTCACGCGCGGTCCCGGCCTCGGAGAAAAACAAAACGGCCGGCCGCTCTTTCGAGAGCAACCGGCCGCTTCACTCACCCGAGCGTGCGACTACGAGCGATCGCGACGCGGGCCGCGGTCACCGCGTGCACCACCACCGCCGCCCGGGCCGCCGCGATCACCACCGCGACCGCCGCCGCCACGATCGTCACGACCGCGCGACGGGGGCGGACCCTCGTTGTGCGAACGGTCCATGCGCTCTTTCGCCTTGAGGCCTTCTTCGCCTTCCGGCAGCGCCATCAGCGCGCGGCGCGAGAGACGGATCTTGCCCGTTCCTTCGTCGACGCTGAGCACCTTCACTTCGATCACGTCGCCCTCTTTCATGGCGTCGCGCGGGTTCTCGATGCGCTTGTGGTCCATCTCGCTCACGTGGAGCAGACCCTCGGTACCCGAGAAGATCTCGACGAACGCACCGAAGTCGGTGAGCCGCTTGACCGCGCCCTTGTACGTCGTGCCGATTTCCGCTTCGGCCGTGAGGCCGCGGATGATGTCGATCGCGCGCTGCACCGCGATGCTGTCCGCGCTCGCGATGTTGACCGTGCCGTCGTCTTCGACGTCGATCGACACGCCCGTCTGGTCGACGATGCCTTTGATGGTCTTGCCGCCAGGTCCGATGATCACGCGGATCTGGTCCGGGCGGACCTTCACCGTGGTGATGCGCGGCGCCCACTTCGACAGCTCGTTACGCGGCTGCGAAATGACTTCCTGCATCTTGTCGAGAATGTGCAGACGGCCTTCGCGCGCCTGCTCGAGTGCCTGCGCGAGGATCTCGCGCGAGAGCCCTTCGATCTTGATGTCCATCTGGATGGCGGTGATGCCCTTGCGGGTGCCGCACACCTTGAAGTCCATGTCGCCGAGATGGTCTTCGTCGCCGAGGATGTCCGTGAGGACCGCGAACTTGTCGCCCTCTTTGATGAGACCCATCGCGACGCCGGCCACCGACGCGCGAATCGGCACGCCTGCGTCCATCATCGCGAGCGATCCGCCGCACACCGTCGCCATCGAGCTCGAGCCGTTCGACTCGAGGATCTCGCTGACGATACGGATCGTGTAGGGGAACTTGTCGCTCGACGGGACGACCTTCGCGAGCGCGCGCTCGGCGAGGTGACCGTGACCGATCTCCCGACGGCCCGGGCCGCGCATCGGCTTCGTCTCGCCGACGCTGAAGGGCGGGAAGTTGTAGTGGAGGAGGAAGTTCTTCCAGCGCTCGCCGATGAGCGCGTCGATCTTCTGCTCGTCCTGACCCGTTCCGAGCGTCGCGGTCACGAGGCCCTGCGTCTCGCCGCGGGTGAAGAGACCCGTGCCGTGCACGCGCGGCAGCATGCCCACTTCGATCGTGATGGGACGAACCGTGCGCGTGTCGCGGCCGTCGATGCGGATCCCCTTGTCGGTGATCATCGTGCGCATCGCGTACGCCTGCGCGTCGTGGAACGCGGTCTTGATGAGGCCCTCGGTCTCGGGATCCGCCGGAGCGATCGCTTCGATGACCTTCTTCTGGATCTCCTTGAACTTGCCGTAACGCTCGCCCTTCACGCGGATCGTGCACGCCTGGCGCAGATCGTTGAGCGCGATGTCCATCACGCGCTGCTTGAGCGCGGCGTCGGGGAGCTTCGCGGTGTAGCTGCGCTTCGCCTTGCCGACCGCTTCGCGCAGTCGGACCTGCAACTCGATGCAGGGCTGCACGCTGCGGTGCGCGAACATGAGCGCTTCGATGAAGTCGGCTTCGGTGACTTCGTCCGAGTCGCCTTCGACCATCACGATCGCGTCCTTGCTGGCCGCGACGACGATGTCGATGTCGCTCTTCGTCATCTGCTCGTAGGTCGGGTTCGCGACGAACTTGCCGTCGATGCGACCGACGCGAACGCCCGCAATCGGGCCGGCCCACGGAATGTCGCTCAGCATGAGCGCGCACGACGCACCGGTGAGCGCCAGAACGTCCGAGGGGTTCACCTTGTCGACGCTCATCACGGTCGCGATGATCTGCACGTCGTTGCGGTACCCCTCGGGGAAGAGCGGACGGCAGGGGCGGTCGATCAGGCGCGACGTGAGAATCTCGTCGTCGCGCAGACGTCCTTCGCGCTTGAAGAAGCCACCCGGGATCTTGCCGGCGGCGTAGGTCTTCTCGACGTAGTCACAGCTGAGCGGGAAGAAGTCGATGCCCGGACGCGGCGAGTCGCTGCCGCACACGGTCACGAGAAGAACGGTATCGCCGCACGAGATGAGCACCGAGCCGTGCGCTTGCTTGGCAAGGCGGCCGGTCTCGATGGTGAGCGTGGCGTCGCCGATCTGAACGGATTCACGAACGATGGACATGATCGAACTCCTGGGCTCGCATTCGCGCGCGCAGCCGAATCAAGTCGGGCCGTGCGCACGCGCCTCGCGAGCGGTTGAACATCGGGCGCGGTCGGGCACACATGTGCGATCGACCGCGCGTTGGGGAGCGAAGCGCGGAGTCGTCGCCTTCCTCCTCGGTTCCTGCGCACCAGTGAGTCACCGATCGATCTCGGTGGCCGATGCGCACGAAGCGAAGACGAAGAAGCGGTTCGCCCGCGCAATTCTCAAATACGCGAAGGGGGCGCCATTTCGAGCACCCCCTTCGTGAAACTTACTTACGCAGATTGAGCGCCGAGAGGACCTTGCGGTACCGGTCGACGTCTTCGACCTTCAAGTAGTCGAGCAGGCGGCGGCGCTGGCCGACGAGCTTGAGGAGGCCGCGACGCGAATGGTGATCCTTCGCGTGCGTCTGGAAATGATCGGTGAGCTGGGTGATCCGCTCGGAAAGCAGCGCGATCTGGACTTCGGGCGAGCCCGTGTCGGATTCGTGCGTCTTGTACTTGCTGATCAGTTCGGTTTTCTTCGCGCCATGAAGCGACATGCGTTCGTACCTTCTGGAAAGTGGCGGGCGAGTATACGGACCGAGGTCATCGTGTCAACGCTCGTCGCGCCGGGCTGCTCTTCTCGCCTGAACGCGCTCGCGAACGGATCGAAGCAGCGCGTCGACGAAGGCCTCTCGACCGTAGAACCCGGTCCGGAAGCGCCACGGTCCTTTCGTAGGTTTCGAGCCCTTCACGCCGCGAGCCCACGTCGTACTCGGCCTGCCCCCCGGCGTCGAGCTGGACTGCGGGTGCCTCGAAAAGAGCGCGTTCGAGCTCGCGGTAGCCAGCACCGAGCGGTCGCGCGCCCCGCCCGCGGCACTCCGGCGGTCGCGCGCGGTTGCGCCGGTCCTCACTGGCCATCCGCGCCGCGGCGCGGCCGACGCATTCGCGGACCTGCGCCTTCGTGCACAGCCCTCGCGACTGCGGTCAGCGCCGCACGTCCGCACCGTGTGCAGAGGGGCACCATTGGCCGCTGGACTGCGCGAAGACGCCGGCGCCTGCTGCATCGACACTTCTCACGAAGGTTCGTTCGGGCTGGTGTGCGCGGCACTCGCCCTGGATCGCACGATCGGCCACCCTCGCGATCAGGCGGTCGAACGTTTCGCGGCGGAACGGTCGACGGATCCGACGAACGGTCGCGATCTCCGAAACGAGCTGTCCTGACGGAGAGACCGCTGCCCGCGCAGACCATCCGTTTCGGGGTCGCGATGGCACGTCGCTCGCTCCTGTCGCGGACGAGATGCGAGCGGAACGAGTGCGAACAAACAGCACGACGACCGACCGCCCGACGAGGGACACCATGCACGCGATCGACATCACGTACGCCTCACGCCGAGACCTGCGCGATCACCTGCTGCAGGGCGACGAACAGTTAGCGCTCGTCGTGCCGCGGTCGCGCGAAACTCTCCCGCCCGGTGCCCACGTGAGCGTGCGGATTACCGCCCAGGGTCTGGCAGGCGACGCGATGTTCGAAGCCGAGGCGCGCGAGATCCGCGTCGCGTCGGGATCGTTCATGGCCGTGGTGCCGAGTCGCGCGGAGTCACGGCGGCTCGCGTTTCTACGAGATTGGGCGTGCGGCCAGGAGAGCGTGCCGCATCCGCGCGAGGAACGGCTGTCGGTCGATCGCATCCCGTGCGTGATGACGCTTGCCACGCCGGCCGTGCGACGCGAGCAGGTCAAACTGCTCGACGTGTCGGCGCGCGGTGCGCGTGTGACTTTCTCCGAGCCGCTCGCGCGCGGCTCGCTGCTGATCCTGGAAGTGCAGACGCCGCAGCGCATCGAGAGTTTCGCGGCGAGCGTGATGTGGACTCGCGACGCGATGATCGGACTGCAACTGTGCATGACGTTCGCCGGCGAGCGCGCGGCATGGACGCGGCTGGTGGCAGAGATGAAGCGCCAGTTCGGTGAGTCGGTCGCTTCGAGCATCGCTCCCGAGGCCCCCATCGAGGACGTCATCGAGCTATCGCCCGAGGCCGACGTCGAAGAAGAGCCGACGGACGAAGAAGGCCCGCCCGCCACCGGTCGCTATCGCATCGTCGATCACGAGAGACTCGCGCAGCGTCGCCAGCGTGCGTCGGATCGAGCCGACGACGAAGACAGGATCACCACGCCGATGCCCGCAGCACGAGAGCCGTCGTCGGATGATGCCGATGCAGGCAGGTCGCACACGCCGATCGCGAAAGTCCGCGTGCGGAAGCCGAGCAGCGCTACCGGTAGGTAACCATGCCGTAGTACGACGTATGGGCACCCGGGAGCAGCGCGTCGTTGAAGTACGAAGTCCTGACGTGCCAGCCGTCGATATCGGCGACCTCACCGCTGTGTGCGTTGATGCTGATGTCGCCTGTACCCTCAGGAAATTGCGACAGCACGGTGGCCGGAATCGTCGCAGCGCCGCTCGCAGCCGCGAAGTCGCACCACAACTCGTTCTGGCCGGTGTCGCCCATCGTGAACATTCCGACGTGAATCGTGATGCCGGTGGAGTCGGCAGGCGGCGTCCACTGCAACGTCAGTGGCTGCGTGCGATCGATCACCGAGTCCGCAGTTGTCGCAAGCAGCGCGATCACGGGAGGACGTCGCAGGTGCGCCGTGATCATCGGAAACGGACGCACCGTCCCGCGCCCCGTTGTTTCGAACACGACCGGATCGCCGGCCGCAGCGAACGCACCGCCTCCGAGGTCCATCGTGCGCTCGCCCGTCTCGAAGTCGAATGTGTAGTACCGCGCGCCGTCGCTCACTCTCAGCGCCCCCGCAACGACGTCCGAGACGTCCGTGCCGTACGTGCCGTTTACCATCGTGCACTCGGACGAGAGATGCGTGACGCGATATCGAATGTGCCCGTCGCGCTGAAGGAGGATCGCGTATGGGCGGGCTTCGCCGACGATGCCCAGATACGCGACGTTCACCGTTCCGCTCGGCACACCATCGTCGGACGACGCGACGTCGGGGTCGGTCGCGGCAGCATCGGTCGTGTCCACGACGCTGCCGTCGCTCGCATCGAGCACCGAGCCATCGAGCACGTCGGGAGTGCCTTCGCGACCGCCGCCGCACGCAGTGAGCATCGAGGTGGCGATCAGTGCGGTCGTGAACGAAGAAGCAAACGACGAAGCATTCATGCGAGGGGCGTAGGCGATGCCGCGGAGCATCGTCAACATCAGTCCAGTCACACGTGACGATCGCAGCTCGCGTCGGTCGCGCTGCACCGCACGATCGGACACGAGCGCTGCGAAGACCGTCCAGCGTCGGCCGGAGTTCTGCTCGCTAGCGCAGCGCCCGCGACACACGCTGCCCTTCGACAACGCCGTTCTCGCTGGCTCGAACAGGTCGCTCGGCACGAACGGATGGATGCGATCTTGTCAGCCGTGCGCTAGCGCGCCGCGCGTGGCGCGTCCGCGTCTTCCGCGATTCGCTCCACTCGAACCTGCACGCCGTTGAAGATCGAGTCGCCGAGAATCGGCTCGACCCATTGATCGTCGGTGAGCGCGTTCACGTTCTCGCCCGCGAGGCCGCCGGCAACGCGCATCGTCGCAGCAACGCGCTGATGTCCGAGCCCGTGGGGCACCGAGACGACTCCCTCCATCATCTCGCCGGTCGGCATCGCGCGCGCAACGATGGAACCCGCACGACTCGTCACGCGCACCGCGTCGTCCGCACGCAGACCGAGCCGCGCTGCATCCGCGGTGCTCACGAGCATCGCATCGCGAGCAGGGCCTTTCGCCAGCGACGGGAGATTGTGCATCCATGAATTTCCCGAGCGCAGATGCCGGCGACCGATGAGCACGAGTCCGTCGCGCGCCGCATCGACCCATTCTTCGATGTGCCGAGACGCATCGATGAACACCGCCGGGGCGAGATCGACCCGGCCATCGCGCGTGCGCACTTTCTTTCGACCCGCGGGGCGGAGTGGTCCGAGATCGATGCCGTGAATTTCGCGCCGCACCCGCGCGAGGTCGAGCCCGTCGCTCGCGGGATTGAACTTGTCGCCGTACGAACCGAGTCGAATCAGTGTGTCGACGACCCGCTCGAGTGAAGGCACCGCGCGCAACATCCCGGCCTCGATCGCCCTGCGAATACGAATGTTGGCGGGACTCACGCGGCGCGCTCCGATGCGTGCCGCGAGGGCCGTGAGGATCTCGTAGTCGTCGCGCGCATCGGGTGTTCGCGGCAACACGGCCTCCGAGTACTTCGCCGTGTTGTGCACCGCGACCGCGTGCATCACGAGATCGAAATGCGGGCGCTCGAGCGGGCTCGCGGGCGGCAGGATCAGATTCGCGTGGCGCGTCGTCTCGTTGAGATAGAAGTCGACCGACACCATGAACTCGAGCCCGGCGAGCGCGCGTGCGAGGCGTTCGCTGTTCGGCGTCGAGAGAACGGGATTGCCCGCGTACGTGACGAAGCCGCGGATCCGCCCGCGTCCCGGTGTTTCCATCTCTTCGGCCATCACCGCGGAAGGCAGCGCGCCGCCGAGTTCGGGAAGTCCGCGCACGCGCGATCGATAGCGTCCCCACGCGTTGCCGAGCAGCACGCGCGCCACCGGTCCGATGTCGACGACGGGTTCCGCGAACATCATTCCGCCGGGACGATCGAAGTGCCCGGCGACGACGTTCACCGCTTCGACGAGCCAGCTCGCGAGAACGCCGAGTTCGCTCTGGCACACGCCTACTCGCGCATAGACCACCGCGCGAGGCGCAGCCAGCAATTCGCCCGCGATGCGACGCACGACCGCGGCGGGGACGCCCGTCGCGCGTTCGGTGCGCTCGGGCGGAAAGCGCGCTGCGAGAATGCGAAGCGTCTCCGCGCCGCGCGCGCGCGCATCGAGCGCGGCGTGGTCCATCGACGACGACGTGAACATGGTGTCGAGCAGCGACAAGAGAAACGCGGCGTCGCCACCGGGGCGGATGAAATGGTGCTCGTCGCAGATCGCCGCCGTCTCGTTGCGGCGGGGATCGAGCAACACGACGCGGCCACCTCGATCGCGCACGCCGCGCAACCGAGTGCGAACATCGCCGAGGGTCATCACGCTCCCCATCGAGATGACCGGATTCGCGCCGAGCATCAGGAAGTAGTCGGTGCGATCGATGTCGGGGACCGTCAGCGAGAGACCATCGCCGAACATCTGCATCGCGGCGAACACCTTGGGATTGGAATCCTGCGAGTTC
>CBIHQZ010000273.1:0-7692 GCA_966212315.1 uncultured Myxococcales bacterium | reverse complement strand
CTTCGCGTTCTTCTTCGCCGCGACCTTCTTCTTCGCCGCAGGCTTCGCGTTCTTCGCCGCCGACTTCGTCTTCCCCTCCGCCTCCCGCGTCGTCCCAGCATCGGCCGCGAGCAGCGCCCTCACGTCATCGGCAATCGGAGCCTTCCCCACCGCGCGACCCAGCAACAACGCATCGAGCGCGAACATCATCTCGCGCATTCCCTCGCCCGTGACCGGCGAGATGAGGCGCAGGTCGTGCCCGCGCTTCGCGAACTTCGGCCGCAAGCGGGCGAACGCTTCGCGCGCCTCGGGGAGGTCCGCTTTCGTCAGCGCGACCAGCATCGGACGCTTCGCGAGTTCGGGGCTGAAGGTTTCGACCTCGTGCATGATCACTTCGAAGTCGTCGTCGAGATTGCGACCCGGATCGGGCGCGAGCAGATGAAGCAGAACGCGCGTGCGCTCCACGTGCTTCAAGAACTGGATCCCGAGCCCCGCGCCTTCCGACGCACCCGGAATCAGCCCGGGAATGTCGGCCACCACGAAGCTGCGTTCGTCGCTCACTCTCGCGACGCCGAGGTTCGGCACCAGCGTAGTGAACGGATAATCCGCGATCTTCGGACGCGCGCGCGACACGACCGAGATGAACGTGCTCTTGCCGACGTTCGGAAACCCGATGATGCCGACGTCCGCGAGCAGCTTCAGGGAAAGCCGCAAGCTCCGTGACTCGCCCGGTTCGCCCGGCTGCGCGCGGCGCGGCGCGCGATCCCACGGAGTCGCGAAGTTCATGTTGCCGAGACCGCCACGGCCGCCCTTCGCGAGCACGACGCGCTTCTCGCTCTCGTCGAGATCGGCGATCAGCTCGTCGGTCTCGGCGTCGAAGAACTGCGTCCCGACCGGCACGGGAATCACGAGGTCTTCGCCCGCCCTGCCGTTGCAGTCGCGCGACCCGCCGTTTTCACCGCGCGGCGCAGCCCAGTTCGGTCGAAAGCGGAACTCGAGCAACGTGTTCACGTTTTCGTTCGCGACGAAGACCACGTCGCCGCCCTTGCCGCCGTCGCCACCCGAAGGCCCTCCGAGGGGAACGAATGCTTCGCGTCGGAAAGAGACTGCGCCGCCGCCGCCGTCACCGGCGCTGATGGAGATCTTGGCTTCGTCGATGAACTGCACGATGGGGCGTGTAGTGCGCGAGGCGGCACGTGAAATCAAGCGTTCTACGCGCGGATCATTCGCGATCGAGCGGGGTCGCGTGCGAAACTGGCCAACCCCTCGGCAATGAGGCTAGCCTCCCCCGCGGCCGCAAAGGCCATAAGCAGAAACACGCGGAGCGCATGACGGATCGGATCGACGAAGAGGGTCGCGCGACGTTCGTGCGGACCCTGCCGCGAAAGGTAACGGAGCTTCGCGCGACGCTCGGCACATTGGTGGCCGACCCGCGATCCCAGCGCATGCGCGACGAGCTTCGCCGCCGTTTGCACGCGCTCTACACGCTCACCCGTTCGTATCAGCTGCAAACGCTTTCGGACGGCCTGCGCGAAGGGATCGCGCACCTCGACGCGATCAAGGGCGCAAGCGAACTCTCGCAGCGCGACCTCGAGACCCTCGCGGATCTCATCGCCACGCTTCCGGCGCTCGCGCAGCGCGACCTTCCCGATCAGAAAGACCTGTTCCAGCCGCGCGCCCGCGCCGAGGCCGCCGTCGCCGCGTCCGCGCAGGTCACGCATCCCGCGCCCGAGAGCGCGCCGCCGTCGATGCCGTCGCTTCCGCCCGCGAATGCGTTGAAGCGCGCGAGCCTTCCGCCGCTGCCGGGGCCGCAGCATCGACCGACGACGCCCGGTATGGCCGCCCCGCGACCGCCCGCGCCGGTGTTCGCGCCGAGCCGCGCGGAAGCGCCGAGTGCGCCGAGCCCTGCGCCGCGCAAGAGCACGCGTCCTCCGCGCGCCGAACGCGCTTCGTCCGCCGCGCCGCTCGGGGTGTTGATCGTAGGTGGCGACGGCATCGCGTCGCAGGTACGGCGCGCGCTTCCGCCCGAAGCCGAAATCAGCCACGTCCACACGCTGTCGGAAGCGATCAGTGCTGCGCGTGATGCATCGCCCGATGTGATCCTCGCGGAAGCCGCATCGCCGGCCGACGGACTCGGCCTCATGGCCGCGTTGCGGGGCGATCCACTCACCGACTTCCTGCCGCTGGTGCTGGTCGCGACGCCGAACGACGGCATCGACAACGAGGCCGCGCGCTCGCAAGGTGCTGTCGACGTCGTCACGCTTCCGGTCGAGCCCGACAAGCTGCGCGCCGCGATCGAGAATGCCGCGCAAGGCGCGACCGCGAATTCTCTGCCGCCGCCGTCTTTCGGCGACGTGACACTCGAGGAACTCACCAAGGCGCTCCAAGAGGAGATTCGCCGTGGAATCCTCGGTGCCGCCGGTCCGCGCGCGGGCGCTGCGAAGATCTCGCTCGGTCAGGGAAGCGAGGTCCTCGCCGCCACGTGGGATGCGATCGCGCGCGTGCGTGACGTCGTCGAAAAGCGAACTCGCGGCAAGGTGCGCTTCGAGCTTCCGGGATCGCCGCTCGGTTTCGCCGGCGCGCACGTGCTCTCGATCGGCGCCGAAGAAGAAGGCGCGCCCGACGACGACGGATCGCTCGACGATCCGCTTCCCGATCGGCACGCGCTCGTGGTCGACGACGACCCGGGCGTGGTGTGGTTCTTCTCGGGACTGCTCAAAGACGCGGGCATGCACGTCACCGAATGCACCGACGGCACGCAGGCGCTCCGCGAAGCACGCCGGGTTCATCCCGACGTGATCATCTCGGACATCCTGATGCCGGGGATGGACGGCTTCGCGCTGTGCCGCGCGATCCGTCGCGACGTCGCCTTGCGGAACTCGCCCGTGATCCTTCTGTCATGGAAGGAAGACTTGCTCGTGCGCATGCGCGAACTCGGCGCCAATGCGCAGGGGTTCTTGCGCAAGGAGTCGAAGGGCGAAGCGATCCTCGCCCGCGTGCGCGCGGTGATGCGGCCGCGGATTCGATTGCTGCGCAGGCTCGAACAACTCGGCGACGGCGCTGAACTGCGCGGCCGCGTCGAACGCGTCGGCGTCTTCACACTGGTGGATGCGACGGCGAAGTCGCTGGGAAGCGCGACGCTCACGGTCAGCGATTCGTTCAGCGTGACCGAGATGGAGATCCGCGACGGAAAGCTGTTCGCCGTCGTGCGCACGCTCCAGGACGGAACACTCGTGCGCGGCGAGAGCGCGCTGCTCCAAGTGCTCGGTGCGAGCAATGCGCGATTCTCGGTGCGGCGTGCGACGCATTCGGTGCGCGCGAATCTCGAAGGCGATCTGCGCGCGCTGCTCGAAGGCGGCGCGGCGCTGATCTCCGCGGTCGAAGACTCGCTCTCGGGCGCGGCATTGCTCGAGGTCGCATCGATCGATCTCGACAGCGAAGCGGCGATTGCCTACGCGAAGTCACTCCCCGACGGAATGCGCGCGATGGTCGAACGCATCGTGCTCGGCGAGAGCCCTCGCACGCTCGTGTTGCGCGATGGCGTGGCGCCGCAGGAACTCGAACCGATCCTGGTCGAACTCGCGCGTCGTGGCGCGATTCGTTCGGTGCGTGGCGCCGAGGGCGAAGACCTCGTTGCGCCGCGATACACCGCCATCACGACCGGCGCGGACGACCTCGCGACTCGCAAGGACTCGGGCACCATGCCGGCCGTCCTCGCGATGCCGTCGTCGGTGCAGCCGTTGGCGCGCGAAGAAGCGGCAGTCGAACCGGTGCGCGAAGCGACGCCACCGAGTGAGTCGTCGGCAACGGCGACCGACGGCATCGGCGCACTCGCGGCGCTTGCTGAATCCGTTTCGAGCGCGCCCTCGAAGAGTGACGCGACCGCGGCGTCTCGGAAGGTTCCGTCGTGGAAGCCGCCGCAGTCCGCGGACGAAGCAGCGAAGCCCGGGTTCGGAATCGAGTCGCAGCGCGATTCACTCGAGAACGCGGTGCTGCAAGAGATCAGTTCGTCGCCGGGTGACGACAGTCTCGAAACAGAACCGGCCGAGAGCGAAGAAGAGTTCCCCGAGATCGCCGAGGAAGAAGGCGAGGCCGAACTCTCGGAGGCAGAACTCGAGTCGGTCGCGAAGAAGTCGGGCGTGCCGATGAGCGGCGTGAAGCTCGATGCGCGCGGTCTTCCACGAAAGAAGATCGACGTCGACGAACTCCCGCCGATCGAGGGCGATCTGTTCGCACCGCACGAACCGGCGACCCGCGATGAAGGCCCGAGCCACTCGGTGATCATCGACGTGAAGGCGCTCGGCGCGCAGGTCGAGGTGGCCGATGCGCCGCCCGAAGCGAAACGCACCAGCGTTCGTCCGAAGTCGAAGACGGTGCCGCCCGCTGCTTCGACCGCGAAAGCGGGAGACAAGACCGCGCCCGCGAAAGTCGCACCAGCGGAGCCGAAGTCGTCGCTCGGATGGCTCTGGATCCTGGTCGCGATGCTCGTTCTCGGTGCCATCAGTTACGCCGTGGTGAGTGCCGTTCGCAGCAGCACGACGCCCTCGCCCGCAACGCGCGATTCCGATGCTGCGGGCGCGCCGGCAACCGACGACGCCGCCCCCGTCAACACAGCACCGACGGAAGCGGCGGACGTCGCTGCAACGAACGCTCTCGAGCCGGATGCCTCGAATACCGCGCCGGCGCCGTCCGAAGCGGATGCGGGGGCGCTCGTGTACGAAGACGCCGCGGGCTACCTCGATGGCGGCACGCTCGCTCCCAATCGCGGACTGCTCATCATCGAGGGCCCGCTCGCTCCCGACGGCGAGATCTCGGTCGACGGACGCATCGTCGGTGCCGCACCGGTGTCGCTCGCGCTCGCACCGTCGGTGCATACGATTCGCTACCGCACCAATGCGGTCGTGGTGTTTCGCTTCGTGCCGGTGCAAGCGGGACGCGCGGTTCGCGTTTCTCTCCCGCGTTCGCCGTGAGTCGCCCGCTCCCGCGCAATTCGCGGCGCGCAGCGGAGTGGGCGATCGTCGTGGGCGCGCTGAACGCGATCGGTTGCGGCGGTCGCCACGAAGTCGGAACTCGCGCCGACGCGCCGGTCGCAATGCACAGCGACGACGGCGGACTCGCGCCTCACGTGACCCATGGCGAAAGCTCGCAGCGGACCCTCGATCTGCTGCCGGTATTCAGCCAGGGCGCCATTGACGCTGCGGGGCCGATCGTCGATCTCGGCGAACCGCAGGCGCAGCCGTTCCTTCTTCCGCCGCTGCCGATCGCGACGGAATCACTCAACGGCAACAGCTGGGTGACGGTCGGCCCTCGCTTGCGAGTGCGCGTCCCGGTCGACGTGAGCGCCGCGCCGACCGCGCTACGAGTGCGCATCCGGCACGCACATGCGCGCGCGGTCCTCGCGATCATCGACGGCATCCCGACGCGTCAGGTCGCGCTCCCCGTGAGCAACACGCCCTCGGTCGTGACGATTCCACTGCTCGCGGATCGTTTCCGACGCGCGATCGCCGACGTCGAATTGCGCTTCATCGGTGTCGCACGCCCCGCGATGACCACGTCTTCGCGCGATGCGCGACGCGCGAATCTCGTCACCGAAACGCGCCGCGTGGTGGTTCGCATCCATGGCCGCCGACGCGTGGTCACCCGCACCATCACGCGCCCTGCCGGCCAGCAGAATCCCGCAGCAGCGGCCGCGGTCGACATCGACTGGCTGCATCTCGTGCATGGTGACGACGTCGCATCGGTACGCACCGCGGACCTCGTCTCCGATGTTCGCAGCGAAGGTGCCCCGCGACGCGCGCTCACGCTTTACGCACCGACTTCGCTCTCGGCGGTCACCGTGATTCCGCCCGCGGCAGAGCTGCGCGCAGCGTTCAGCGCCGAGGGCATTCGCGGCCGTTCACGTGCCCAGACCGTGGCGGCGCGCGTGCGCATCGAAGCCGATGGCATCGAGCCGATCGAGCGCGAGATCAGCGTGACGGCCGGTTCACCGTGGCAAGAACTCCGTCTCGATCTGTCCGCGGTGGGCGGCCGCGCAACGCGACTGTCGGTGAGCGCTCGCGAAGGCGGCGACACGCGTCTCGCCATTGCAGAACCGCGACTCATCGCGCGCACCGACGTTCCTCCGACGCCGCCGCCGCCGGTGCGCCACGTCGTGCTCCTCGTGGTCAGAGGCGCCCGCTACGACCGTTTCGCACCGACCGTCTCACCTCGATTCACCGCCGGTGGTTTCGCGCGCCTCGCACGCGAGGGACTCGTCGCGCGCGCGATCGCGCCGTCGCCGCACGAACTCGCCGCGTTCGCGAGCGCAGTCACCGGCCTGCCCGCCGACGTGCACGGCCTCTTCGAAGACACCGACACCATCGACGAGGCCGCGCCCACCGTCGCCGCGCGATTGCGCGATGCAGGCGTTGCGACGGCAGCATTCTCCGACGACGCGTGGTTCATCGGATCGGGCATCGATCGCGGATTCACCGAGCGCGAGAGCTGCCCCAACGACGCCGCGACCTGCCACGCCGAGGTCGTCATCGGGCGCGCCGCCGACTGGCTCGTCACGCAGGGCGAACGCCGTTCGTTCGTGCTGATCGCGACGCGCGCGGGACTACCTCCGCTCGACGGTCCCGCCGACCTGCTCACCGCAATCGATCCGAGCACCGAGGACGGCATCATCACGCCCGAGCAATCGGCGCTGTTCGCGCAGCGATCGCGACGCGGTGCGCTCAATCTCGAATCGACCGCGGTGCACCGTCTCGATGCGCTCTACGACGCGGCCCTCGCCGGTGTCGACCGCGGCGTCGCCCATCTGCTCGACCGGCTTCGCGAAGCGAACGAGTTGAACTCCACCGCGATCATCGTCGTCGGCGACCGTGGCACGATGCTCGGCGAGTCGGGTCTCGTCGGCGACGGCCCGATGAACATCGCCGCGCTCTCCGAGACGGTGCTGCTCGTGCGAACGCCCGGCGTCGCGCCGCAACAACTCGAGGGAACTGTGTCGGTGCTCGACGGCATCGCCACCGCTGCCGCACGCATCGAAACAGTGCGACACGAAGATGATCCAGCGACCGACGGACCGCGCTCGGTATTCTCTCCCGAGGCAGGTGGACTTCATCCGCGCGGCGTCGTGTTCGTCGCGTCACTGCGGGGCGAAGTCGGGCTCGCGTTCGGCAGCCTCGTCGGCATTCCACGTCCGTCGGGGCAACTCGCGCTCTATCACTTCGACGGCGACCCGCTCGGGCAGGTCGACGTCGCGGCCGACCATCCGATCGCAGAGGCGTTTGCCGAGCGGGTCCTGGCCGGTCATCGGGCCGCGCTCGAGAGCGGCGACGAAGCGCGCGCGAATGCGGAAGGCGAGCGCACGACGACATCGACCAGCGCTCCGCCCCTTCACCGCTACGCGCCCTCGACCCGCGCGCTTCCGCCGAACGTCGCGCAGCATCTCCACGCGCCGCGGCATTGAACGGCGCAACTGCACGATGCTGCGCAATGCTGAGACTACGAGTGTCGTCCGAAGAGGGTCTGGAGAAACAACGATGCCCCGCGCGAACCGAATCGCGCGAAGCACAGTTGTCGAACCCTGGCGTGGGAACGGGCTAGTGAATCAGGCCTTGCCGTACACGAGGAAGGCGATGACGAATGCGTACAGAACGAGCGATTCGACGAGCGCGAGCCCGAGAATCATGGGGGTCGTGATCTTGCCCGACGCGCCCGGATTGCGTG
>CBIHQZ010000272.1:0-7707 GCA_966212315.1 uncultured Myxococcales bacterium | reverse complement strand
GGTGCTTCGACTTTCGATGTCGATCGATGGAGGACGTGATGAAGGTTGCCTTCGGATTCTTGGCCACGATCGTGATGAGTGTTGCAGCGGGCTGTGGCAGCGCTGCCGCGGGTAGCTGCACGACGACATCGGGCAGCACGATGTCGTGTGTCGACTACGGCGGCACCTGGAACGCGAACTCCGTGATGCAGGGATGCACGGGCTCGGGTCAGACGTACTCGGCATCCGCGTGCACGTCGACCAACCGGGTCGGTCGTTGCACCGTGACATCGCCCGCCGGTGGCGCGACGACGACCACGAACTACTACGCGCCGGCCACCGCTTCCGACGTCATGACAGCGTGCGGGATCGTCAGCGGCATGTACGAAGCGAACTGATCGGAACCGGCCGGTCGTCCTTCACGGCCCGCCCGAGCACGTCACGTACAACACGGGCACGGCGATGCCGATCGCGACCAGCACCGCGCCCCGCCCGAGGATTCCCTTCTTCCCCGCGAGCATGAACATTCCCGACAACGCGAGCGCGAGCAGCGTGATCGCATACGTGTCGGCGACGAGAGTCCACGCCCGCTTGCCGCGATTGAGATGCAACCAGTTCGCGACGCGAAGAAGAAATCGCGGCTTCTGTCCATCATCGATCACCCGCCCCGTGTCGGTGTGAACGTGCAGCGTCCGATGTTCGAGCGTGATGTCGAGCAAGGTCGGCGAGCGTCGGTAGATCTCGCGCGGTGATTCACGCACGTCGAGTGCCGCGAGGACGGCGCGCGTCTGCTCCGCGTCGCTCGCGGTGCGGTCGATCGAAACAGTTCGCGTGGTGCGTCCGTTGGTGAAGTTCGGATCCCAGTCGGCGACGTGGTTCACCGCGAGACCCGACAACGCGTAGATGACGGTGAGTCCGACCACCAGGTAGCCGGCGTCGCGGTGAAGCGCTCTCAGCGCAGGGCGCCACGTCGCGGCGCGTCGCGGATTCGGCGACGGAGACGAAGGCTCAGCCATACCGCTCCTCGCGCCACGGATCCGCGTGATTGTGATAGCCGCGCGTTTCCCAGAACCCGGGTTCGTCGTCGGTCGCGAAGCGCAGCCCGGTGAGCCATTTGGCGCTCTTCCAGAAGTACAGCTGCGGAACGAGCGCGCGCACCGGCGGGCCGTGCGCTTCGGCGAGGGGTTCGCCGTCGTACGAGTGAACGATCATCGCGTCGTGCGCGAGTGCTTCTTCGAGCCGCACGTTGGCAGTGTATCCGTGCGCGGCTTCGATGATCACGTGCCGCGTCGTCGGCAGAACGCGCGCGCGTTCGGCGAGCGTCGCGATGCGCACGCCGGTGAAGCGCGCATCGAAGACGGTCCAGCCCGTGACGCAATGCACGTCGCAGCGTTGCTCGACCTGCGGCATTGCCATCAAGTCGGCGAATGACAGTTGGAACGGCTCTTCGACCGTGCCGTGAACCGCGAACCGCCACGCCGACGCGCGCGGATCGCCCTGTTCGCCGCCCATCGGACGCAGCGACGAGAGAAGGCGTTGACCGGGCGGCAGACGCGGACGCCCATCCGGCAGGCGCTGTTTCGCGCGCGGATCATGCTCGTTCGACACGTACCAGAGCCCGCCGAGCGCCGCGATGCACGTCCCGATGCCGGCTCGCACGATGAACTCACGACGCGCGAGCGAACGGGCCACTGCGTCATCGGGCTTGTTCGGATCGCTCGCCATCGTCGCCATCCTACGATGCCCGCGTTCCACGGTTTCGCCACGAACACGATCCGCCCCCGAGAAACCGTCGTTGCGGCTCGGTCGGCGTCTCCTGTAAGTTCGCGGGAGGCAAACTTTCCATGGGCCCGCCGGACGACGACGACGACGACGACGCGATCGAGCGAACGCAGTCCATCTCGATCGCTGACCTGATCAATCAAGCGCGGCCCGAAGCCCGTCGGCTCACTGCGACACTCACCTGCATCGCCGGCAAGGCAGCGGGGCGTGTGTACCGGCTCGACGGCGCCGAGAGCGTGCTCGGGCGATTGAACGACATCGCGGTGATGATCGAAGACGAAGGCGTCTCACGGCGTCACGCGACGATCACCCGCAGCGGCGACGATCGCCACCTGCTCACCGATCTCGAGTCGCGGAACGGCACGATTCACAACGGCGCCCGAATCACCGAGCCGGTGATCTTGCGCGACGGCGATCGCATTCGCATCGGCGCGAACAGCGTCTTCAAGTTCGGCTACCAGGACGAACTCGAAGAACAGATGCAGGCGCGTCTCTATGATTCGGCGACCCGCGATCCGCTCACGCAGGCGTTCAATCGCCGCTACTTCAACGAGCGACTCGCGTCGGAGTGGGCGTTCGCGAAGCGGCATCGCAGCGCGTGTGCGCTGGTTGCGATGGACGCCGACCACTTCAAGAAAGTGAACGACACCTACGGTCACCAGGCCGGGGACTACGTGCTCAAGATGATCGTGCAGGTGGGCCAGAAGGTCGTTCGCAAGGAAGACCTGCTCGCGCGCGTCGGTGGCGAAGAATTCATGGTGCTCGCGCGCGGAACCCAGCGCGTGCAGGCCATCGTGCTTGCCGAGCGGATCCGCACAGCAATCGAAGCGTTCCCGTTCGAGCACGCCGGAACGCGTCTCTCGGTGACGGTGTCACTCGGTGTGGCGACCTCGGACGATCTCGGCATCGAATCGCCGGAAGAGATGCTCGGCCGCGCCGACGAGTTCTTGTACCGAGCGAAAGAAAACGGCCGCAACCGCGTCGAGCCGCCCCTCAAGGGCGCGTAGCGAACGCGTCGCGAACATGCGCTAATCGCGCGCATGGATCTGCACGAACTTCTTTCCGGTCCCATCGATCTCGATCGCGTCGCATCGCATCTCGACGGCCTCTCGAACGATGCGCGCGTCGCCGCGATCCAGTCGCTGACCGCGCGGGAACAAGCGGCGCTCTACGATGCCGCCCGCGGCAAGCGCGCGATCACCGTGGCCGACATCGTTCCGCCGGGGACGTCGCCGATGCACGAGGTGATTCACTGGGGGCGCAACTCCCTCGCGATGTTCACGCGCTTCCAGAAGCGCTTCTGCATTCCCGACGACACCGCGGCCGCCGCGAAGGGCGAACTCTGGGGCTACAACCACCAGACGATGTCGCCTCTCACCGGGCCCGGTTATTTCGTGGCCTACGATCTCCCGGCAGGTGAAGTCCTGATCGACTACACGCGGCTTCCGCCTCACGGTGCGCCCGGCTGGCCGAAGGTCATCTCCAACAAGGCTCGCCTCTCGGTCGTGATCTACAACGGCACGAAGGACACGCTGCGCGGTGTGAGCAAGCACGTCACCATCGGTCGCGCCGCGCGTGGCGAGAAGATCCTCGACAACTGGTTCGCGCTCTGCCGCCAGGACGCGTGAGTCTCGACGCGAATCGCGCGCACATGCGACGCTGAGCCTCGTGGAAGCGCTGCTCGCGGAACTCCTGGCCAATCGACCTTCGACCGACCCCATCGACTCGGTGCGCGACTGGAACGCGCGGCTCGTCGAGTGGTCCTCGCGCTTCGGCAACACTGTCGACCGATCCATCGTCGGCGGTCTCCATGCCGATCGCGTGGGGTATGCGTTCGCGTCGGGATACCAATGCGCGATTCACGCACTCGATCCCGCGCTGCCGGTCGATCGCATCGCGTCGTTCTGTGCGACCGAGGCAACCGGTGCGCATCCGCGCTCGATCGCAACGCGACTCGAACCCGACGGGCGCGGCGGTTACCTGCTCCGCGGGAGCAAGCGCTGGAGCACGATGGCGCCCGATGCCGATGTGCTCGAGGTGATCGCGTCGCGCGGCGCGCGCAGTGACGGACAGAACGATCTCGTCCTGGTGCGAGTCGATGCCACCGCGCCGGGCGTCACGCGCAAGACGATGGACCTCACCCAGTTCATCCCGGAGATCACGCACGCCGAGGTCTCACTCGAAGACGTCGCGATCGCCGCCGACGCGATTCTTCCGGGCGACGGCTACACGCTGTACCTGAAGGCGTTTCGCACTGTCGAAGACCTGCACGTGCACGCCGCGTTGCTCGGTCATCTGGTGCGCGTCGCGCGGCTGTACGCATGGCCGCGGGTGCTCATCGAGCGCTCGCTCGCACTGGTCGTGGCACTTCGTGCGATCGGCAGCGCGCGAGTCGATGATGCGGCGACCCACGTGGCGCTCGCCGGAGTCCTGGCGGGGACGCGAGATCTCGTCGACGAAACGGCCGATCAGTGGTCGAAGGTCGACGAAGTGGTTCGCACGCGATGGCGCCGGGATCTGCCGTTGCTCCAGGTCGCGGACAACGCGCGCACGCAACGAACCGAGCGCGCGTGGTTGCAACTGCAGGGCTCGCCCGAGGACTATCGATGACTCGACGCGCTCGCCACGTTCAGCGCGTGATCGACGCACTTCTCGCCGACAGTGCGCCCGGCGCATCGATCCATCTCGATCGCGTCGGCGATGCGGTAGGCGCGCAGGCGTTCAGCGCGGACGACATCGAAGCCGTCATCGCTGCGCTCGAATCCGCGGGCCGACAGGTCGTGTCGCCATCGGCAACGGGCAAGACGGATCTGCCGGCTGTGCTCGAAGCGGCGCGTGCGATTCAATCCGAGAGCGGCTCGCGCGCGACGGTCGCTGCGATCGCGAAGCGAACGGGACTCACCGAGGACGCCGTGCGACTCGCCCTCTCCCTCGGACGAGTGATGGGTCGATGAGGTTTCGGTGCGGTCGTTGCGGCGTGATCGACGCCAGCGACGCGCGCACGAGCTATCGCGACGCGCGATGCACGACCTGTCAGGGTCCGCTCACCGCCGCGGATCCGATGGACGACATCGGTTTCGAATGTCCGCGTTGTCATGCGACGGTGCCGGCGAATGCCACGCGATGCCCATCGTGCAACGCCGGCGGCACGCAGGGTTCGAGGGCCCGCTTCGAATGCCCTGTGTGTACGATTCCTCTCACGGACCGCGCCATCGACGTCGCCGTGGTGAGCGGATGCGACGGATGCAGCGGCGTGTTCCTTCATCACGACGTGCTCGAGCGATGGACCGCGGACCGTGCGGCGCGCGCGCCGGACGAACTCGTCGCCAACGGCCCCGCACCCGTCGAACTCGCGGTGCGATATCGAACGTGCCCGCTCTGCGGCGAGATGATGAGTCGAACGAACTTCGCGCATCGTTCGGGAATCATCGTCGATGTATGCAAGCGGGACGGCGTCTGGTTCGACGGTGGCGAACTCGAAGCGGCGATCGATTTCGCGCGGACGGGTCACTACGATGCAGCGCGACTCCAGGTTCAGCGCGAGCGTGCGGGTCGCCCCGGACCGGCACTCGAACCAGCTCGCGACGCCGCGACTCGCGCGGACGGGCTGGGACGATGGGCCGTCAAACTCGCGCGATTCCTGCTCGTCCGATGACGTGCTTGCAGCCGATGGGCGGACACTTCACGCTGGGTCCGACGTCATGACGACGCTTCAACCGTTTCCGGCCGGCACGCTCCCGGTGCGTCGACACGACGGGAGCGAATCGCGCGTTTGGCTCGGGACCGCGACGGTCGGTCATGCTGTGCGGCAGCGCAAATCGTGGGGCCCGCTGCTCGAATCGATGGAAGCTCTCGATGCGGCGTGGGACTGGCGCGTGGAAGTCGAAGCGATGCATCGCGATCCCGACACGCGGCTGGTGCTCGCTGTCTGTCAGCGCGACAAGGGTGGTCGCGTGCATGCGCTCGTGAACCTGCTCGTGCAGCCGCGCGCCAGCCGGCTCGAGCGTGGTGCCGACCTGCTCTACATCGACATGCTCGCGGTCGCGCCGTGGAACCGCGCCGGGCAATCGGCGCGCGAAGTGAAGGGTCTCGGGCCGCTGCTGATCCAAGCGGCGATTCTCGTCTCGCGTCAGGCCGGACTCGGCGGCGCGTTCGGACTGCACTCGTTGCCCGATGCCGCGACGTTGAAGTTCTACGCCGACGTGATGGGTGTCGCGCCGGTCGGCATCGAGACCACTGCCGAAGGGAAACTCGTGTACTTCGAAGCACCCGCCGAACGCGCCGACGAACTTCTCGATCGCGAGGCTTCGTGAGCGAATCGAAACCGAAGCCAGCGCCGCGCCGACTCGCGGATCGACTCTCGTGGACCGGTTCCGACAGCGATCCCGAACTCCCCGGCGTCCTCGCGGTGCGCGGTCCCGTCGAGCCTGGCGATCGTGACTCGCTCGAACCGGTCCTCGGCGTCGGCACCGACGAACTCATCGCGCGCGTGTCGCAGGTTCCGTCAGAGCCCTTGCCTGCGGCCGATGCAATTCATCACGAAGATTCGAGCGACGCGGAGTCCGAATGAACGAGCGCGCGATTGCTTTCGCGGTTCCGTTTTTCTTCGTCGCGATCCTCGTCGAACTCCTGTGGAACATCTCGCGCGGCGATCCGCGCTATCGCTTCCACGATTCGATCTCGAGCCTCGCGTGCGGCATCGGTCAGATCATGATCGACGCGGCGTTCCGCTTCGTGACGTTCGGCGGCTACGTCTTCGTCTGGCAGCACCTACGCGTCGCGACCGTCTCCGACCGCAGCATCGTCGCGTGGATCGCGATCACCATCGGGCTCGACTTTCTCTACTACTGGTTCCATCGCGCGAGTCACCGCGTGAACGTGCTGTGGGCGATGCACTCGGTGCATCACCAGAGCGAGGAGTACAATCTCTCGACCGCGCTTCGGCAGTCGTGGTTCGACCCGCTCGTGCAGTGGGTGTTCTATCTTCCGCTCGCGCTCGCCGGGTTCTCGCCCGCCATGTATGCCGGCGCCGCGACGATCAATCTGCTCTATCAGTTCTTCCTCCACACCCGCGCGGTGAAGCGCCTCGGGCCGCTGGAGTACGTGTTCAACACGCCGTCGCATCATCGCGTGCATCACGGCATCGATCCCGAATACATCGACAAGAACTACGGCGGGATCTTCATCGTGTGGGACCGGCTCTTCGGCACGTTCGTGAACGAATCGGTCGAGCCCGTCTACGGCACGGTGAAGCCGCTCGCGAGTTGGAACGCGGCGTGGGCCAACATCGCCGAGTACGGCCGCATCGCGGAACTCGCGCGCGGCGCGACGCGGACGATCGAACGCGCGTGGGCGTGGTTCGCGCCGCCCGAATGGCGGCCGAGTGCGATGGGCGGGCCGGTGACCGTGCCGCCCGTCGATCGCGCGCGATACGCGAAGTTCGAAACGCACACGACGCGCGGCGCCGATGTGTACGTCGCGGTGCAGTTCGTCGTCACCGCTGCTGCGACGACCGCATTGCTCTACTTCGCGGAGGATCTGCCGCATGCGTCGGTCATGCTCCTCGCCTTCGCGATCCTCGCGGCGACTCGCGGATGGGGCGCAGTGATGGAAGCGCGCAGCGGCGCGGCGTTGTTCGAAGCGGTGCGCGCTGCCGTTACGATCGGCGTGATCGCGTTGTGCGCATGGCGCGGATGGCTTGCGATGACGCCGGCGGTGGTGATCGCGGCGACTGTGCTCGCCATGGGGCTGTGGGCGGTGGTCGCGAACGCGCGCTGGCGCGAGCGTCCGGTGTCCGCTGCCGCGGTGTCGTGAGCGCGTGCGTTCTTCGCTGCGATCGGTAGAGTCGCGCGCCGGGCGCAACTCGTCGCTTACCGCGCTGGTCGTCGTGGCGCCGCTGCTCGTCGGTCCGAATCCCGATCGCGCGCCGCCACCACGCGCCGACCG
>CBIHQZ010000271.1:0-7721 GCA_966212315.1 uncultured Myxococcales bacterium | reverse complement strand
CGCGACCTTGCGTGATGTGCCCCACGAGCGCTTCGTTTCCATCGGGCACACCGACGATCACGAGGTTCGACGCGAGTGCTTCGACGAAGAGATAGCCCCACACGCGACCGCGCACTG
This sequence comes from uncultured Myxococcales bacterium, assembly GCA_966212315.1. Classification (GTDB taxonomy): domain Bacteria; phylum Myxococcota_A; class Polyangia; order Polyangiales; genus CBIHQZ01. The sequence goes on along the minus strand of CBIHQZ010000271.1, from coordinate 7,604 downwards.
CTGCGACGCCGTCGATGTGGGTAAGTGACTCGGCGACCGACGCATCGATCAGCGCCGGTCGCCCGCCGCGCAGCGACGACACCGTGATGTCCGGCATCTGCGCCATCTCGTGACGGGCCTCGGCGCGCAATGCGTCAGTGAGTGCGAGGACGCTCGCGAACGCCGCCGTCACGAGTGCGAGTGCCAGGGCGACCGCGATGTTCTTGCCGCGACGACGCGCGATCGCACCGAGTGCGAAGCCCGCGAGGGCTGCGATGCGACGCAACGGTTTCATCGCGCCCGCACGGTGAGCCGAACTGGCGCGACGCCCGCGCGCAGCACCTCGACTGGGGGCGGGGCGAGAGATCCGGCGGGATCGAGATCGAGCATCGCGGGGGCGTCCGCACTCGCAGCCCACGGCTCGCTGCGGGTCGGATGACGAAGCCAGCGCGAGGCCGAGTGAAGCGCGATCTCGGGTCCGACGAGACGCGCGGCATCGTGACGAACCGTCGCATCGGTCTCACGGCGCGCGCGGCGTGCGCTGGCATCGCGCGAGGCGATCCACGACAGCGCCGCCGCGAGAATCAGCAACGAGGCGAGCGGCATGAGTCGGGCTGCGGGGTGCGGCGAGTCGAACGTCGACGACGATGCGGGCGCCGCGGCCATGCGATCACTCGCCGGGGGTGAACATGATGAAGAGTTTGGTGAGGAAGAAGTCGGAGAGGAGCACCGCGACCGAGGTGAACACCACGGTGCGAGTCGTCGACTTGCCCACGCCCTCGGTGCCGCCGCGCGTGATCATGCCGTGGTAGCAGCCGACGATCGCGATGATCACTCCGAAGAACGGGGTTTTGCAGAGGCCTGACAAGAGGTCCTGCATCTCCACCGCGTCGAGACCGGAGCGGTAGAAGAACCCCATCGGGGTGCCGAACTGCACGCTCGAGACGAACATCGCGCCCGCGAAGCCGAGGACGTCGGCGAAGAGACCGAGCACGGGCATCAAGATCAGGCACGCCAGCATGCGCGGGACGACGAGCTTCTTGATGGGATCGGCACCGAGCGCACGGATCGCATCGAGTTGTTCGGTCACCGCCATGGAGCCGAGTTCGGCGGCCATGCCGGCGCCGATGCGCGAGCCGACGACGAGTGCGGTGAGCGCGGGGGCGAGTTCGCGCACGATCGAAAGTCCGATGACGCGGCCGACGTAATCGATGGCGCCGAAGCGGGCGAGGCCGAACGCGAACTGCACCGACATCACCATGCCGGTGAACACCGCGGTGACGGTCGCGATCGCGATCGAGCGGACCCCCATCTGCTCGATCTGATAGACGAGCGCGGTGAACTCGAACGGGCGGCGGCCGAGCGCTTTGCACGCGTCCAAGAAGAGCATCGCCATGCCGCCCATCTCGTCGACGGCGGTGCGGAGCTGATCGGTGAAGTTCTGACCGAACGTCTTCGGTTTGGGCGGTTGCGGAAGTGCGCTCGGACGCCCGCTCGCGTTGGCGACGGTCATCGCGCCGACCCTGGCTGCACCGTGCCGAATCCGTGAGCGAAGGCGTCGAACGACGCGCGCGTCTGGTCGAAACGCGCGGGGGTCGCGGCGATTCCGATGTCGAACACGCAGCCGTCCTTCTTGAGCACGTAGAGTTCGACCATCATCGCGACGCCGTCGAGCCGCGCGCGAACGACGGCGTGGCGCGCTTCGCGAGCATCGAAAGGAACGTTGTCTTCCGAAACGTATTCTCGGTCGGTGAACCCGATCAACAGATGCTGCACGAGCGACGGCAGCGGCACGTCCTGCCCCGCCGCGCACGAATGGTCGACGTGAATCACCGCGTCCGTCGTGCGGTCGTGCCAGGCGACGTCGTTCTCGGGGATGTCGATGCGCTCCCAGCTCTCGGGAATGGGCCCGAAGCGATAGTTCACCGAACGGTTGTCCGCGGTGGGCGCGCTCACGACGCGGTCGTTCGAGTTCACGTGCACGCCGGGCGTGCCGCAGCCGAACAGTGCGAGAACAAGGGCGATCGACGCGGTGCGAAACGACACGGCGCGGCACTCTACACGCCGTCCACGATGCTGGCGATGCTTTCGCGTCCCGTGCGCGCGCAGTGTTTGAACCGTCCCGATCGAACCGCTACGATGCAACCACTCGGTCATCGACCGAGAAAACCCGGATGAGTCAGCCCGCCGCGCAAGTCGCCGAACGCCTCCTCGCAGACGGCAAGATCACCACCGATCAATACGAGGGTGTGCTGCATCACATGCAACGCACGGGCATGCGGTGTGAAGAAGCGCTGCTCGAGACGTCGGCGATCAACGAAGCCGACTTGCTGAAGTACCTCGCGAAGCAGTTCGGCACTCGGTTCGTCGGCACCGACAAACTCGCGCGTGCCGACGTCGACCCGTCCACGCTCGCGCTCGTGCCCCGCAAGATCGCGGAGAAGCTCCAAGTGTTCCCGGTCGTGTACGACGGCGAACAAGGGATTCTCTCGGTGGTGTCGCCGGATGCCGGAGATGCGGATCTGGCGAAGCAGGTGCAAATCGCGTCGAACGTGCGCGACGTGCGGATCTACGTCGCGCGTCCCGCGGCGGTGAAAGCCGCCATCGCGAAGCACTACGGCGGCGACATCTACGCGTTCGCAAACGTCGATCGCGCGCAGGTCGAGCAGTACGCGTCGATGATGAACGTGTACGAGCGCAACATGATCAGCGAAGAGTCGCTGACCAGTTCGATCGTCTCGAAAGAGAAGTCGAAGGAGCGCACGCTCGGCGACCGGGACTTCGAGCGCGGCGCGAAGAAGGCCGAATCTGCCAGCGGCGGCGGCGCGCGGGCAGGGCAGACGAACGGCGTGCCTTACGAGGACTACGTCGAGACGCTGCAGGTCATGGTCTCGCTGCTCGAGAACGGTCGAGGCGAACTGCGCGGACACAGCCCGCTCGTCGCGCGATTGATCCGCAAGATCGCCGAGCGCATCGGTGTTTCCGCGTTCGACGCACGCGCCTTCGCGGCTGCCGCGTTGCTGCACGACATCGGCAAGTCCAGCACCTACCATCTCACCGCGCTGAACGTGGCCGAGTACGAAGGGCATCGCGTCGCGGCGGAGAAATCCAACAACACGCCGGTGCGCTTGTTCGAGAGCGTGCGACTCGATACGACCACTGAAGCCGCGATCATCTCGATGTACGAGCGCTACGACGGCAAGGGCTTTCCCGATCAGCTCGCGGGCAAAGACATTCCGCTCGGCGCGCGCCTTCTCTCGATCACCGACACCTACGCGGATCTCACGCAGAACAGCCGCAATCCGTTTCGCAAGAAGCTGTCGCCGACCGAAGCGTGCGACGTGCTCGCGCGCTATCGCGGCAAGGTCTTCGATCCGAACCTGGTCGATCTGTTCAAGCACACCGTCCTCGGCGATGACCTCAAGGCGCGTCTTCTCGCGGATCGTCCCGCGGTACTCCTGGTCGACGCGGATCCCGAGGAGAGCACCGTGCTCGAGTTGCGCTTGCTCGAGTCGGGCTACGACGTGCTCATGGCGCGAAGTCCCGACAGCGCGATCCAGATCATCGAGCAGGGCGGCGCCGAGGTGTGCATCTCGGAGACCGACTTCACCAATGCATCGGGCTTCGATCTCTTGCGCCATGCGCGCACGCACGCGAACGGCAAGGACATGCCGTGGGTGTTTCTCACGCGTGACTCGAAACGCGAGAGCGTGTCGAAAGCGTTCGAACTCGGCGCGACCGACTACGTAATCAAACCCGTGCCGAACGACGTACTCGTCGCCAAGGTGAAGCGGATGTTCGAGAACCGCGGCGCGCGCGCCGGACGCGGCGTTTCGGGTTCGCTCGCGGAGATGGGCCTGCCGGACATCGTGCAGATCCTCGCGCAGGGCCGGAAGACCGGGCAGCTGAAGATCCGCAACGGCAACGACGCGGGCGAGATCCACTTCGAGACCGGCGCCATCGTGAACGCGATGTACAAGAATCAGCGCGGCGAAGAAGCGTTCTACGCGATGTGCGTGCTCGACAAGGGCGAGTTCTCGCTCGACCCGTCGTTCAAGCCGGGCGCTCGCGTGATCCAGGCGAGCGCCGATGCGTTGCTGCTCGAGGGGATGCGCCGCTTCGACGAAGCGCGCGGATAGTGGACTAGCCCCACGCGGATTCGTACGCGCGCATCCAGTCGCCGTACGCGTCGGCATCGAGGACGATGAGGTTCACCTTGCGCGCTGCTTCGCGCAGGGTCTTCGCGGTGCCGAGTGCGCTTCCCGGCGGCAGATCGCGCAGCGCGAGATCCGCGGGCGGTTCCTTGCCATGTTCGCGTCGATGCAGCCACGCTTGTGCGAAAACCGCGAGCGCCGAGGCCACTTCGAGCGGGGTGGGACGGCCCTCGAAGAAGTGCACCGAGGCGAGGAGCGGCGTGTCGTTCGCAAGGCGCTGACGCGCGAGGATGACGTTCCAGGTGTCGCGAGGGACCAGCGTTCCGATGGCCTGGCCGAATGCGGTCTTTGCGCCGAGCGATTGCGCGACGTGCGATGCGCGGGCGGACTCCTGCTCGAGTTCTTTCGCGTCGACGGCTTCGGGGCCGTAGAGCACGACGCCGACGGTCACATTTTCTGGGGCGTTCATCGGCGCGGAGTGTAACCGCGCGAGCGGGGCGGGACGGAAAACCGACTGCGAACACTGCGGTCGAGCGCAGCGCGTCGGCATAGCGGCCGGACACGCCGGGCGGCTTCGTGCATTTTGATTCACGGATCTCCGCACCCCCGGCCACTGGACACGGTGATGAGCACGCGGCGCATCGAAACCGAGATCGGATCGTCGTCGCGTAACGCGCGCGGCACGGACGGCGCACTCGTGTTCGACGCGGTGTACACCGAGCATGTCGCGTTCGTGTTTCGCACGCTGCGACAACTGGGCGTCCCCGCGAGCGGGCTCGAGGACGCGGTGCAGAACGTGTTCATCGTGGTTCACCGGCGGCTCGGTGAGTTCGAAGGGCGTGCTTCGATTCGCACCTGGCTCTTTCGCATCGTGCAGCGGGTGGCGAGCGATGCGCGGCGTTCGTCGCGTCGACGCGGCGAAGGCGAACCGGTGGACGATGCGCTCGCGGACACCGCGCTCGCCCCCGATGCACAGGCGGAACGGAACGAAGCGGTGGAACGCGTGGCGCGGATTCTCGACGAACTCGATGACGACAAGCGCGCGGTCTTCGTGCTCGCGGAACTCGAACAGATGACCGCACCAGAAATCGCCGATGCGCTGAGCGTGAACGTGAACACGGTGTCGTCGCGTCTGCGCGCGGCACGGCAAGCGTTCGAGCGCGGGCTCGCGCGTGACCGGAGGACGAGTCGATGAGTGCGCTTTCGAACGAAGCGAGTGAACTCGTGGCGGCCGCACGCGCCGGCGGTGCACCGAGTGTGGATGCGGTCGCACGGATGCGAACCGCGATCGCGGGGCGAGTTGCGGCGGGCGACGTGTTCGATGCCGATCGCGTTCCGCCGCCCAATGGCGCCGCGGCGATCGCTCGGGGTGCGTGGTTGAAATGGCTCGGTGGCGTGCTGCTCGTGACGACGCTCGGCACGGGTGGTCCGCGTGGCGCAAGCGCACGACCATTCACTTCGAACGCGCCCGTCGTTGCGACGATCGCACCACCCGTCGTGACGCGCGCCGTCTCCACGATCGAGCCTCCGACGCGTGCAGTCAGCGCCGCGGTGATCGAGCCGCATGCCTCCGCGATTCGCCCGCATCGCGCCGCTCGCACGATCATGCGCGTCGACGCGCCGCGCGCTGCGCAACGAGCGACGCCTCCGACGACCGCCGCGGACTCGATCGCACCGTCCGATGCGATGAGCACTGCGCTCCGGCTCTACGCCCGAGAACGCTGGGCCGAGGCCGCGGTGCAGTTTCAACGGGTAGTCGAAGGCGCGACATCCGACGAGCCCGCGAACGTGCAGCGTGCGCAGTTCCATCTTGCGCGCGCGCTCGAGCACCTCGGATTGCATCAGGCCGCGCTCGATGTGTTCGACGAGATCGTGCAGCGCGGCGCGGAGCACGCGTACTTCGCACAGACCCTCCCGTGGCTCGCATCGCTCTCGCAGTCCTTGCCGGAACCCGCAGGAATCGCGCGTCGCGTCGGTGCCTACGACGTTCGCTACATCGACGCGTTCGATCACGACGACACCCGGTCGCTACACGACGAGTTGCTCTATCTACTCGGCCGGGCCCGCTACGACGAGGCGCGGCTCGACGAAGCGATCGCGCTGTTCCGCAGAATCCACGCGGGTTCTCGGTACTACGCCCGCGCGCGATTCTTCCAGGGTGTGGCTTCCGTGCGAGCGCATCACGCGCAGCCCGCGGCTGATGCATTTCGCGAGGTGCTCGCTGCGATCGAAATCGGCGTCGCCAACATCGACGAACGCGACCGCATGCGCGATCTCGCCTGGCTCGAACTCGCGCGGCTCTACTACGCCACGAGCCATCTCGAGTCGGCGATCGACTCGTGGGACCACATCCACGTGGACAGCGAGTACTGGCTCGACGCGGAGTTCGAAGAAGCATGGGCGTATCTGCGTGCAGGCGACGGTGGCCGCGCGCTCGGGAACATTCACACGCTGCAGAGCCCGTACTTCGAGCGCTTCTTCTATCCCGAGTCGATCGTGCTCCGCGGCGTCATCCACTTCTCGAACTGTCAGTACGACGACGCCGAAGCCGCGATGGCGCTCTTTCACGCCCGCTACGACGCGCTCCGCCCTGCGCTCGGCCGGTATCTCGCGGCGCACGACGCCCCCGACAGCGCGGCCGAACTCGTGCGCGATGCACGCGACGCCGAGCACCGTCTGCCGCGCGTGATCGTCGCGCTCGCGAACAGCGCGGTCGGCGATCGATCGGTACGCCGGCATCTCGAATACGTCGACCGCATCGACGACGAACAACGTCTGCTCCGTGCGCTGCCGACGGAATTGCGCGAAGGCTCGCTCGGCGCGCGCATCCTCGCCGGCGACGCGGTGGCACGAAGCTTCGCGCTCGAAGGGGCGGCCGATCTGGTACGCGCACGCTATCGACGCGCGGCCGAGGAACTGCGCGATCTCGAGAACCAGGCGACCTCGATCTCGATCGAGATCCTCGATGCGCACCGCGCCGAACTCGCGCTCGAAGCACAGGGCGCTCACATCCCGCCCGGCGGTGTGCACGAACCCGAGATCGTCGCGGTCGATCAATGGGAAGACGGCTTGCTCTGGCCGTATCAGGGCGAGTGGTGGCAGGACGAACTCGGTACGTACCGACAGCGCGTTCGTTCGCGATGCACGCGATGAGTAACGCGCGATTGCACCCGCGACGAACGCATCGCACCCTCGCCGCGTGAAGTCGCTCCCACTCGTCCTCGCTCTCGCAACAGCAACCGCCTGCGCCTCGGCGCCGCATCGAGACACCACCGTTCGCGTCGACGACGGCAGCCCTGCGCCCGCTGCCTCCGCATCGCCCGCGCCGGCGTCTGACGTGCCTTCTAGCGCGCCGCCCGACACGACGACCGCAGCGAGCGCGTCGCCTTCGTCGCCACCGCCGTCCAACGGCATCGCGGCCGACACCGTCGCGCTCGGCTTTCTCTTCGATCCGTCGATGAGTCACACCGT
>CBIHQZ010000270.1:0-7738 GCA_966212315.1 uncultured Myxococcales bacterium | reverse complement strand
CCCGCGCGGCGGGTGCGGGGGCGTGGAGCGCGCCGAAGATGCGAACCGGCTTCTGGTCCATCGAAGCGAAGTCGCCCCCGCGCGGCGCACGCGCGCGCGCCGCGACGACCTGCTTGAGGCCGGGGATCTTTCCGTGGGGAATCGCGACTTCGTCGCCGACGCCGGTGCTTGCGAGTGCTTCGCGATCACGCAGCACGCGTGCGATCACCTCGGCCGGAATGCCCTCCGCACCGTGCGCGAGCAATTGCGCCAGCGCCTCCAACGCCGCCGGCTTGTTCGCCGCGGTGAGAGACGTATCGATCCGATCCTTCGCGAGGAGATCGTTCAGTCGCATCCGGCGCTCGCGGGGTAGGTACCCCGTTGATACGGGGATGTCCAGTGAAAGACTGGTGATGAAGGTGGGGTTGCTGCGCGCGGAGAATCAGCCCTCTTCGGGCTCGATTCCGGGGTTCGTCGCGCGTGCTCCGACTTCGGATGCGCGCGGCGCACCCTTCTTGTTACGAGCTGCTGCATCGTGCGCCTTGGAGATCTGGTGCTCGATCTTGTCGACGACGAAGTCGATCGACTTGTACATGTCGTCGCTCTCTTCTTTCGCCTGATAGACGTGCCCGGCTGCCTTGATGTTCATCTCGGCAACGAACTCGTGGCGTTCCTGGAAGAGGGTGACGTGCGCATCGAGCGGAGCGCGAAGGTTCTTTTGGACTCGTTCGAGTTTTTCGTGAACGTACGACTTGAGAGCCTCGGTCGAATCCATGTGTCGGAACGTGATCGCAATCCCCATGGAACTAGCCTCCGAACCGTCGCGAAGCCGCGCCACGACCACTCGAAGGAGTCGGCCGTGACGCACTCGTGAACGTTGGGTGAAGAGCGGCTTGCTGCCGATCCATACGTTATGGGTACGCCTTTCCATGGGTCGTGTGAAGGCCGTTACAGTCGAGCCCACGTGACGCGTGACATCAGCATGACCGCAGCACCACTTGGCAACCATGGTGCTGCTTCGAAGCGCGAGTGATGGATTCGTCGATGACGGCGTGAGGCGGGACGGAACGCTCAGAAGTACTGCTTGCGCTTCGCGCTCGACAGGATGCCGAGCATCTCGCGGTACTTCGCGACGGTGCGCCGCGCGATCATGATCTTCTGCACCTCGAGGCGCTTCACGATCTGCTCGTCCGAGTAGGGATTCTTCGCGTCTTCCTCGGCGATGATCTTCTTGATCGCCTGCTTCACCGACTCGCTCGCGATGTCTTCCTCGGCGATGCGGCGGATGGAGCTGTTGAAGAAGTACTTCAACTCGAAGATCCCACGCGGCGTGTGCACGTACTTGTTCGTCGTGACGCGCGAGATGGTGCTCTCGTGCATCCCGACCGCTTCCGCGACGTCGCGAAGGATCATCGGTCGCAGGTGCTCGATGCCGCGTTCGAAGAAGTCACGCTGCTTCTCGACGATGCACTGCGTGACGCGAACGATGGTCTTGTGGCGCTGATCGAGCGAGCGCACGAACCAACGGGCCGACGCGAGTTTCGACTGAACGAACTCTTTCGCCTTCGGGTCCTTCATCAGGGCGTTCGCTTGTTCGACGTTGATCTTCAGCTTCGGAAGACCGTCGTCGTTCGTGGTCACGACGTAGTCCTCGCCCACCTTCGCCACGTACACGTCCGGCGTGATGTAGGGCGGATCGTCGGTCGTGTAGTTGCGCCCCGGACGCGGCTCGAGACCGGAGATCAGTTTCGCCGCGTCGTAGACCTCGTCGAGTTCGCACTTCAGGTCACGGGCGATCGCGCCGAAGTTCCGCTTCTCGACGTTCGCGAGGTGCCGGTCGAGCACCTGCCAGATGATCGTCTCGCGGTCGTATCCGAACGTCTCGGCCTGAACGATCAGGCATTCGCGCAGATCGCGTGACGCCACTCCGACGGGGTCGAGGCCCTGGATCAGCTTGAGAACTTCTTCGGCATCCTCGGGATCGAGCTCGGCTTCCCGAGCCAGATCCTCGATGGTGAGCGCGCGCGTCATCGATTGCGGAGGCGGCGCGATGAACTCCATCGGCGCCTCCTTCTTTTTCGCCGGCTTCTTCGCCGGCACCTGCTCGGCCGGATGCATGGCGTCGAACGATACGCCCATCTGTTCGCCGAGCAGCGCAGCGGCCTCGGCAGCGTCGGCCGCGGCCTTCTCCTTCTCCTCGGCGCGGGTCGGCTTGTCCTTCTCGATCGCGCGAAGGTTCAGATAGCCGTTGTCGTCGAGGTTGTGGATCACGAGCATCGCGAACTTCGACTCGGCGTCGGTCAGGTTCGAGAGGCGGAGCTGCCATTCGAGATGATCCGAGAGCGAGGTGCGGGTCGAGAGCGTGGCCTCCAGAGACGGAAGTTCTTCGCTCGATGCACGCGATCCCGACGACGGAAGCGGGGCCTGGTTCGAGTACGACTCGAGAAAGCGCTCCCAGTACTCTTCCTCGCGGGATTCACTCGCCGCGCGCTGCTCTTCGGGGCTCTGCGGCGCGTTGTCGCGTCGCTCCTCGATCGCAGCCAACTGGTCGATCGAGGGGTTTTCTACGCTGTCGGACGTCGGTCGAACTTCGGGGTCATCGGCCTGGTCCTCGAGGATGGGGTTTTCCATCATCTCCTCGCGGACCATGTCGATCAGTTCCAGCCGATTCAGCTGCAGCAGCTTGATGGCTTGCTGCAACTGAGGCGTCATGACGAGCTGTTGAGACAGCTTCTGCTGGAGCTTGATCTCCATCGTTTCTCCTACCGTACCTTCCGAGCTGCGAGGCTCTGGCGGTTCACGACTCTAAACCTACGGCGTCACCTTTGCATCGAGAAGCGCCATCTCGCAGGGAGATGCTCGTCGATGGGCTCGGCGCTCGCGTTGTGATGACGAACCACCGTCGAAGGACTCCCCTGGCGTGACGACGCGCAGTTCACGACGCGCTGAGACGCAATGCCTCGCGCGTGAACGGCCGAGTCAGCTCTGCGCGGCGGCGCCGAGAATGGGGAGAGACGGAGCGCGGTAGGCATCGAGTTCTTCACGAGCGACTTCCAATGCGATGCGCACCGTGTCGTCTCGTTCTTCGGCGCGGGCATCGAGTCGAAGGATCGCCTGTTCGAGAACGGCAAAAGGATCACCGACCGGCAGCGAAGGCCCGGGCGCGCTCTCGTTCGCATCGCGCACGCCTTCGGATGCGGCGCGATCGAGATAGAGCAGCACGGTCGCGGTGATCAGTCCGGCACTGTCGGCGGTGAGCACGCCCGCGTCGGCAGCGAGGCGCTCGAGATCGCGCACTCGCGGTGCCACTTGTTCGAACGCGCGCGCGCGGGCCCGGTAGGCGATTTCGGAAGCTGCATCGAGCGCGAGTGCCGATGCATCGTCGTCGCGAGCGGGCGCGCGCTTGCGCCCTTCGAGCCCTTTCAACTGTTCGCGAAGGACGGCGTTCACTTCGCGGCGAAGCTGCGCGGCAGCGCTCGGAAGCTGTTCTCGCAACGATGCCAGGGACGCGAGCATCGCATTGCGCCGGTCACCGCGCGCGGTCTGCTCTTCGCGCTCGCGCACGAGAAGGTCTTCGGCGGCCGTCACGAGTTCGCGTACGCGACGTGCGATACGCAGTTGCTTCCACGCTGCGCGCTGCGCGACCAGGTGCTCGTCGATGTACGCGAGGAACGTTCCCATCCCGCTGGTGGTGAGTTTGTCGCGCGCGATGGTGCGTTGCTCTTCGCTGGCGTTCTCGAGCGCGAGTGCCGTCGTGGCGGCGAGTGCTTCGCGCGCGGACAACGTGATCGCGACCGGTGCGAGATCCTTGAATCCCTCGCGCAGCACCGCGAGCAGCTTCGGACGATCGGCTTCGCGCACCTGATCGATCTTGTTGAGCACGCCTACGACCGGGAGGTTCGCGGCCCGCGCCTCCTCGAGCGGACCGGTCTCGCTCAGCTTGCCGGCCTGGCGCGCGTCGAAGAGCCAGATGGCGATGTCGGCGATGTCGAACGCGCGGCGAACCGCGGACTCGTGGGCGGGATCGCCGGCGTTGAATCCGGGTGTGTCGATCAGTTCGATGCGCGCGAGTCGCGCGACCGGCATCGTGACTTCCACGTACTCGACGCGATCGTCCTGCTCCCGAAGCTTCTCCACGACACGCGGCGCCTCGTCGATGGTCGCGAGGACGGCGCCGCCGCGCGCGTCGACGATGCGAGCACCGGGATCTCCGAACCGCAGCCAGTGCACGTACGCGGTGGTCGGGAGCACCCCCATCGGTGACACCGTCGCGCCGACGAGTGCGTTGAGGAAGGTCGACTTGCCCGCGCTGAACTCACCGAGGATCGCGACTCGCAGTGCGTCGTCGAGTTCGCGACGGCGCGTGCGCAGTTCACCTTCGAGCGATACCAGCGCGCGCGAGTTGCGAGCGAGCACTGCGAGTTCCTCGAGCATCGCATCGAGGCGTGCGCGCCACGCCGCGCGGCACGCATCGCGGAACACGTCGCGTGCGGCAGCCACGGTGCTTTGACTCGCGAGGGCCGGCCCGAGTGCGCTGCGAGCGGCGGTCGGATCGCCGGCGGCCAGTCGTGAACGCGCTGTCGAGAGCGCGGTGATCGCAGACGCGCCCGGCCGCGCGGGTGCTTCCACGGCCCATCGCTCGGCGATGTCGGGCGCAGCACGCAGCGTCGTCTCGAGCGCGAGCGACCAGAGCGCGTCGGGGAGGTCGGCGCCGTTCACCGGATCGAGCACGGAGCGCGCGGACGCTTCGCCCTCACCGAGTTCGAACACCGCGCGAGCGATTCCCGCGAGCGATCCCTGCGCATCGGCGACCACGCGCTCGAGCGCTGCGCGATCGCCCCGGCGCGCGAGTACGAACACCAAGGGCGGCACCGCGCTCTCGTCGCCGACCACCCATGCGCGCCGCAGATGCTTGGCAGCAGCCGCGAGTTCGTCGTGCGCGAGCGATAGTTCACCCGCGAGTCGGTTCGCCCATGCGTCGGTGCTCTCCACTTGTGGAAGTGCGCGTTCGAGTGCGCGCCGCGATTGCGTCTTGTCACCGCGACGAAGCGCATCGTCTGCGAGGAGCAGCCACGCGGCGCCGAGACTCGAATCGACCAGCGTGGCGCTGCGCGCGAGCCGCAACCCGGAGGCATCGTGACCGCTTTGAACCAGTGCCCGCGCGCCGTTCAACAGCCGTCGCGCAACGTCTCGATCGACGCCGCGTACGCGCGCTCGGGTGTGCGTCTCGAGATCGAGTGCGCGCCGTTCGTCGCCGAGCATTGCCGCGGCTTCGACCATTCGCGCGAGGCCTTCGGGCGGAAGTGCTCGCTCGCGAGACGAGTCCTCGAGAATCGTCAGCGCGTCGTAGGGCGCACCACGCGCGACCAGCGCGTCGGCCTTCAAGAACAGCCCGCGCAGGTAGCCGGGAGCTGCGACGAGTGACTGGTCGGCGAATCGAATCGCGCCCGCGTGATCGCCGGCTTCCAGCAGTGCCTCGCCGCGCCGCACCAGCGCCGCAATCTCGTCCGGTGGTGGGATCACCGCGTCGAGGAATCGTTCGAAGCGTTCGAGCAGCGGAAGGGGCTTGTCTCGCGGGTCGCTCACGGTCGTGGCGAGATGATACGGCAGGGATTCGGAATCGCTGGTGCGATTTGGACCGTCCTCGGTGGTCGATGCTATCGCGTGCGCCTGTGAAGCCCGACGTTCCTCCGCCGCCCCCCGCCGACGCACCTGCCGTTGCAAACGACAGTGGCGCGGGGGTCAAGAGCATGGGGAAGAACACGCTCCTGCTGTCTGCGGGAACGCTCGCCTCGCGACTGCTCGGACTCGCGCGCGAGATCATGGTCGCGGCGGTCTTCGACGTCGGCACCACTGACGCGTTCTATCAAGCGTTCCGTATTCCGAATGCGTTCCGCGCGATGCTCGCGGAAGGCGCCGCACGCTACGCGTTCAACCCGGTCTTCAGTCGCGCGCTCCACCGCGCCGACGGCGTCGACGATCGCGATCGGCTCCGCACCGCTCTCGCGCGAGTGCGCGGCGCGATGTTCATCGTGCTCGGTGTCACGACCGCCCTCGGGATGATCTTCGCGCGCCCGCTCTTCCGCTTGCTCACCAATGGGATGAGCGGCGACCCATCGCGCTTCGACCTCGGCGTCTCGCTCCTTCGCATCTTGTTTCCGTACCTCTTCCTCATGGGGTGGTTCGCGATCGGAAACTCCGTGTTGCAACTCCTCGGGCAGTTCCGCCCGGGTGCGTTCGCGCCGGTGTTGCTCAACGTCGCGTTCCTCGTCGTGCCATTCGTCCTCGTCCCGATCCTGCGCCCGCTCGGCGTGTCGCCCATCTACTCGATGGCGATCGCAGCGCTCATCGGCGGCGTCCTTCAAGTGCTCCGATTACGCCCTGCGTTGTCTCGAGAGAACCTCCTCCCGACTCCACAGTTCGTAATTGACGACTCCGTCAAGAGACTCGCTGTCCTGTTCATCCCACAGCTCTACGGACAAGCGGTCTACCAGATCGAAGTCATGCTCTCCGGGCGCTTCCTCGGAAGCCTCCCCGAAGGCGCGCCGACCTACTTCTCGTATGCGCAACGTCTTGCGGACATCCCCTCCGGACTCTTCACAGTCGCCCTCGCGGGAGCAGCCGCCGCGGCTCTCCAGAAAGACGCGACTCAGAAGAAGTTCGAAGGCGTCGCGAGCACGTACGAGTCCGCCATCAAGATGGCCGCGTTCCTCGCCCTCCCCCTCTGCGTGATCATCTCGGTCTACGGCGATGCGATCGTCCCGGTGATCTTCGCGTGGGGTCGGTTCCACCGTCGCGGACCGGGCGCATGGCACGAGGTCGCGCTCTCGCTCCGCTGGCAGGCGCTCGGGATCGGTATCAACGCATTCGTGCAACAGACCACGGCCGTGTTCGGCGCGCTCGAGAAGCGCAAGGTGGTCGTGTCCGCGGCGACGGTGAGCCTCGTCGTCTACGGCATCACCGGCTTCTTCTTCGTCCGCGCATTCGGGCATTCCGGCGTGGCGATGGCGATGTTCGCGTCGGCCGTCTCGCAACTCACGCTGCTGCTGTTCGCCATCTCGCGCGAGATCCCGGTCGGCTGGTCACGCGTTGGACCGTCGCTCGCCAAGGTACTCGGTGCGACCGGCATCACGGCGCTGGCGGGTCGCGCGCTCGTCACGTATCTCCCGATCGCCGACGGGACCATTCTCTCCAAACTGCTCGCCGTCGCCGGGGGCGTCGGGCTGGTGATCACGTACCTCTCGGCTGCATGGGTGTTCCGATGCGAAGAACTGCTGGCCCTCCGAAGTCGCCTCCGAAGTCGTCTCCCGACAAGATGAAGTCCGGAGCGAGTCCGTTGGACGTGTTGAGTGCGGAGTTCGCCGCCGAAGCGCGAACTCAATCCGCCATTCCCGACGGTGCGCTTCCTGAAATCGCGATTGCGGGTCGCTCGAATGTAGGAAAGAGCACGCTGCTGAACGCGATTGGACAGCGTCACGGTCTGGCGCGCGTTTCCCGCACGCCGGGATGCACCCGCGGAGTGGTGATGTTCGACCTCGCGTTTCGCAATGGCGCGCGACTCCGCATCGTCGACCTCCCCGGTTACGGATTCGCGCAGCGATCGAAGACCGAGCGTCGCGGGTGGGGACCGCTCATCGAGGACTACCTCATGTCGCGCAAGGTGCTGCGCGGGGTGCTCATCCTTGTGGACTCGCGACGGGGACCCGAAGAAGAAGAGGTCGACCTCGCCGGGTACCTTCGCACCCTCGGCATCCCGTAC
>CBIHQZ010000269.1:0-7750 GCA_966212315.1 uncultured Myxococcales bacterium | reverse complement strand
CCGCGCGGAATCATGCCGACGCCGACTGTGCTCCCGTCGATGGGCCCGCGACCGAGCACGCGCCCGGCGATGTATTTTCCGAACACCGCGACGACGCTCAGCGCCGCGCCCACGAGCAGTGCGAACGGCGATAGAAGCGCTGCGATGTCGATGCTCGCACCCACTCGAAGGAAGAAGAGCGGCGCGAGAAATGCCGCGATCGGGGCCACGTAGGAACCGAGTTTTCGCCCTTCCTCCATTCCGACTTTCACTTCGACTTCATCGAGCACCAGCCCCGCCGCGAACGCGCCGATCAAGGGCGCGAGTCCGGCGGCCGCAGCACCGGCGCTCGTCGCGAACGCGAGTCCGAGCGCGAGTGTGAGGGTCGTTCCCCATTGCACCGGGCCGAAGCGCGCCGGGAGCGCGAGGATGCGGCCCGAGAGCAACTGCCCCGCGGCGATGGCAACGACGAGGAAGCCGACCGCGCGCGCGACGATCATCGCCAGCCGCACGACCGAGAAGCCTCCGCTCGCGATGCCCGTGACGGCCGAGAGCAGCAACAGCCCGAGAACGTCGTCGATCACCGCGGCGCCGAGGATGACCTGCGCTTCTTTCGAGTGGGTCGCGTTCGCATCGCTCAACACGCGCGCCGTGATGCCGACGCTCGTTGCGGCGAGCGCCGACGCGAGAAAGAGATAGAGCGCGATCGGTTGATGCGGGATCGCGACGAGCAGCACGCCGCCACCGAGGGCGACGGGGATGATCACGCCGAGCAGCGCGACGATGGTCGCGGGGCGGAGAACGCGACGCACTTCGCCGAGCGTGCCGTCGAGCCCGGCGGAGAACATCAACAGGATGATGCCGATCTCCGAGAGAACGCCGACGATCGGATCGTGTGCGATGTCGCCGATCGGAATTGCATGGGTGCGTCCGAGCGCGCCGAGCACGGCGCCGGCGATGAGTTCGGCGACGACGGGAGGGAGCCCGATGCGTCGCGCGATGACGGTGGCAGAAGCGCTCGCGGTCATCGCCACGGCGAGGAGAAGCAGCGCGCCGGCGGATACCGCTTCACCGCCCGATGCGTGCGCGAGACTCGGCACCAGTGCGAACGCGATCGCGACGACCAGGCCGATGCGTCGAGCGCGATTCGTCATGCCGGCCGCGACCGTAGCCTCGCGTGCGCAGCGCACGCAAATGAGATCACTACGACGTATGCTCGCGTTCGCGCGCGCGCTTCACGATGGCCGAGACCACTTCGTCGACCGACATGCGACTGGAGTCGATCCGTGTCGCGTCGTCGGCCGCACGCAAGGGAGCAACCGCACGTTCGCTGTCCTGACGATCGCGAAGACGTACTTCTTCGAGCGTCTGCTCCAGCGTCGCGGCCACGCCCTTGTCGCGCAGCTCGCGGAATCGCCGCATCGCGCGGTCTTCGTCGGTCGCGGTGAGGAACACCTTCACCTCGGCATCGGGAAACACCACCGTGCCGATGTCGCGACCTTCGAGCACCACGCCACCGTGCGCGCCGAACTTGCGCTGCAGATCGAGCAACGCCGCACGCACGCCCGGATGCGCACTCACGGTACTCGCGCCGAGCGACAGTTCCGGCGTGCGAATCTCTTCGCCCAGCACGAGTCCGTCGATGCTCATGCGCGGCACGCCACCGGCCGTGGCCTCGAGGTTGAGCGCCCCCGTATCGACGAGTTCGTGCGCGAGCGCTTCGATCGCGACGCGGTTGTCGAACGCGACGCCGCGCTGCTTCGCCGCCAACGCGACAGCACGGTAGATCGCGCCCGTATCGACGAGCACGTAGCCGAGTTCCGAGGCGACGCGGCGTGCGACCGTCGTCTTTCCTGCGCCGGCTGGTCCATCGATCGCCACCACGGGCCGCTCACGAGTCATCTCCTTCACCTTCGACTTCGATCTCTGCGCCGAGCTTGCGCATGACATTCACGAACCCGGGAAAGCTCGTCTCGACGCATCGCACGTCCCGGACCACGGTATCGCCCTCGGCCGCGAGCGCAAGAACGGCGGCGCTCATCGCGATGCGATGGTCACCGTGACTGTCCACGACGGCACCACCACGCGGCTTGCGTGCGCTTCCGATGCGCAGTCCGTCGGCGAACGCCTCGGCGTCGAGGCCGAACGCGTGGAGCATTGCGACCAGCGCGTCGATGCGATCGGACTCTTTGACCCGAAGCTCGCGCAGGTCGTGGAACTCGCTCGTCCCGCGCGGTGCACACGCCGCAGCGGCCACGAGCGCAGGGACCTCGTCGATCGCGCGGACCGCGAGTTCTCCGCCCACGCGCGCAGGGCTGCGCAGTTCGAACGGGCCGCTCGCGCCGACGTGAAGATCACCGACCGGCTCGCCAGCGGCATCGCCGATCGGCTGCACCGACACACCGCCGCCCATGTCGCGCAGCACGTCGAACGCGCCGGTGCGGGTGGGATTCACGCACGCGCTTCGCACGATGATGCGACTGCCCGGAACGATGTGCGCAGCGACGAGCAGGAACGCTGCGCTCGAGGGGTCGCCGGGAATGGTGATGTCGATCGGCGTGAGCACACCGTCCCACGCGGTCGGATCGAGCAGCACCGCGGGGCCCATGGTCTGGAGCGGCGCGCCCATCGCCTGCAGCATGCGCTCGGTGTGATCGCGCGAGACCACCGGTTCGACGAGCGCGGTCGGCCCGCGCGCATCGAGTCCCGAGAAGAGCAGACACGACTTCACTTGTGCGCTCGCGATTTCGAGCACGTGTTCGAGTTCCGCGAGTCGAATCCCGGGCGGCAGCGCGCGAATCGTGAGTGGCGCGGTTTCGTCGTTGCGGGCCGCGTCGAACACGCCGTCGATCTTCGCGCCGCGGTTGCGCAACGGGCGCGCGACACGAGCCATCGGGCGCGACGAGAGCGACGGGTCGCCGATGAGCACGCTGTCGAAGTGTTGCGACGCGAGCACGCCCGCGAGCAGGCGCATCGTGGTGCCCGAGTTGCCGCAATCGATCGGGCCACTCGGCGCCGTGAGCCCGTGCAGTCCGCGACCGTCGATCGCGAGTGCGCCCTCGGCGGTCACGCGCATCGCGATGCCCATCTGCTCGAACGCCGCGCGCGTGGCGCGATTGTCGGCGCCGTCCGAGAGCCCCGCGAGGGTGCTGGTACCGCGCGCGAGCGACGCGAGGATCACGGCGCGATGGCCGATCGATTTGTCGCCCGGCACGCGCACGACACCGCGCAGCGGTCGGGATGCGGGTCGAACGCGCCAGCGCTTCATGGCGGGGGCTATACGCCGAGCCGCCGTCGGGACGCAACGCGCGTGCGCAGTCAGTGGGTGGTGAGACGCGCGACCTGTACGAGGCGCGCTGCTTCGTTCGGCTGCGCGTCGAGATGCACGCGCACGACCCGCCCCTCGCGCACATCGGTGAGACCCTGCATGAGCAAACGGGTCATGCCGAGAAGGCGCACGTCCCAGCGCCGCAGCAGTGCCGTGCGAAGTGCATCGATGTCGCCCACCACGCTCTGTGCGGCCGCTTCGTCGTTGCCCAGCACCGCGATGCGAACCGATACCGCAGCGTCGAGGTCCGCGTGCGCGACGGCTTGCTCGATGCGACTCGCACCGCCGATTCCCTGCCCCGCCGCGACCGCGACTTCTTCCACTGGCGCGCCGATCGCGCGCAGCGCCGCGACGTCACCCGCGAACTGCAACGCACCACTTCGACCATCGGCTTGCTGCCAGAGCGAATCGAACCGCGTCTCGTGCAACGGACTCGCGGATTCGGCGCCGCTCAATTGCCGAAAGACACGACGCGCGAGCGAGGCTTCGAACACGAGCACGACGTCGTCGGCGGGAAACAGATACGCGCGCTCGCGGGTGGCGAAGTACGTGACGCCGTCGACCGTGCGTTCTGCGAGCGGATCGTCGGGACGCGCACGCGCACGGGCTGCCGCGAGAATCGCTGCGCGATCGATCGCACCGCGTGCGACGAGCATCGGCCACGCGTGGGAGCCGTCGCCCGCGCGGACACCCGGAGGCGCGTAGAGACCGAGCGCCACCATGTCGGCGACGCGGAGCGGATCGAATCCGAGTTCGCGTTCGATCGTCGCCAGCGACTCACCCGCGTTGCGTTGCAACAGCGGGAAGCCCGTCTCCCAATGCTCTGAAAGCCGAACCGCGCGCATGTCGACGCGAAGCCACACGAGCGGCGACGGCGGCAGGAGCGCGAGCGGATCGCCGTGGAGATCGGGCGGATGCGGTCGCTCCGCGGCGTGCAGCGAACCGTTCGTTCCACCCTGTGTCCCGCCGCACGAGACGGCGAGCGATCCGAGCGCGACCAACACGCCGGCCGCGAGAAACCTGCGGAACTCAGTGCCGATGGCCAGGGTCGTCGAAGCAGTCGTCGCAACGCGAACCCATGCGGAGCATGTCGCACGCCCCGCCACGGACCGCGGCGGCTTCTTCACGCGGCGTCCCCTCGCCCATCGATTCGAGCCCGCCGAGCGCGGCGCGAAGTTCGTCGCACGAACGCGCGATGCGCAATCGGATGCGTGCGCGATCGAGCGCGGTCAGCAGGCTTCCCATCGAGTCGGCGATGTCGAGCGCACTGTTGCGTGCGGCCGTCGAACTGCCGTGAATCGCTTCGTCCGCAACCGCGCGCGCCGCGCTGTGCGACTGGCTCAACGGGCCGCGCAGCAACGCTTCCGCCGAACGCGCAGCGCCCGAGTCCGCCAGCGCCTCGACCGCGGCGGTGGCCAGCGTGCTGTCCTCGGCGAGCGCGGGCTCGAGCTGAACGGCCTGCGTGAATTGCTCGATCGCCGACGTGTTGCGTCGCGCCGTGCGGAACACCGTGCCGAGGTAATACGCCGCGAGCCCGTCGCGCGGATTCGACCGCACGCGCGCTTGCAGCGGAGCGATCGCGGCATTCGCATCGCCCGCGTACATCCGCGCCATCGCTTGCGCGACGTCGGGCTGCTGCTGGTACGCGAACATGCGCTGATCGAGCGGCCGCGGATCGGGCGCGGCACCGAGCGAAGGCGCCGTGCCGTTCGTCGCACCGCGCGTCGCGAGCGCGAGGATGATCGCGAGAACGAAGAGTCCGCTCACCGCGATGATGAAGCCGATCTTGCGATTGCGATCGGGCGACGGCACCGACGTCGATGCAGGCGCGGTCGTCGCGATCGCCGGCGCGACCCACGCATTCGAGAGTACCGAGGGTCCGCCGGTCGAAGCCGCGATCAGCGACGAAGGGACCGCGCCGCCCGACGAAGGGACCGCGGCATACGGCGCGGTGGCGAGTCCTTGGAGCGTCTGCTCGAGTGCGGCGATCGCGGCCGAGACGTTCTCGAAACGATCCGCCGCGCGCTTGGCCAGCATGCGTTCGAGCACACTGTCGACCGCGGGTGGCAGCTCCGGCGCGAACTCGGTCGCGCGCGGAATCGGCGCACCCACATGCATGCGCAAGAGATCGATGCCGTCGTCTGCGTGAAACGGACGTCGGCCGGTGAGCAACTCGAACGCGATCACGCCGAGCGCGTATTGATCGGCACCGGCGTCGACCGACTGCCCCATGGCCTGCTCGGGCGCCATGTACTCCGGCGTTCCGAACACCGCGCCGAGCTGCGTGAGTTGCGGCCCGGCGGACTGGCGACGCGCGATGCCGAAGTCGATCACCTTCACCAGGTCGCGCTCGCCCTCGCGGTCGGCAACGATGATGTTCTCGGGCTTGAGATCGCGGTGAACGATCTGCTCGCGGTGCGCACGCGAGAGCGCTGCGCCGACCTGGCGAAGAATCCGCAACGCGCGTCCCGGCGCGAGCTTGCCGTCCGTTTCGAGCAACTGTCGGAGCGATCGTCCTTCGACGAACTCCATCACCAGATAGAACGTGCCGTCGGGAAGCGGACCGAAGTCGATGACCGCCGCGACGTTCGGATGATCGAGCGTCGATGCGATCTCCGCTTCGCGTTTGAAGCGCTCGACGATCTCGGGATTCGAGGTCATCTCGCGATGCAGGAACTTCACCGCGACGCGCTTTTTCAGCGCGATGTGCTCGCCGCGATACACCGCCCCCATGCCGCCGGCGCCGAGTTTCTCGGTGAGCCGGAAGCGCTCGACGACGATGGTGCCGATGAGCGGATCGTTCGCATCACTCGCCGAAGCGCCCGCGCCCTTCAGCGTCGCGCCGCCGGGAACGAGCGCGGTGTCGGCGTGTCCTTGCGCGGCGATGCCACGACTGGAGACGGTGGCATTCGGATCGGCGCGGCGGTCGGACATCGACGGGGGCGAAGTGTACCGGGGGCACGCCGCATCGGTCGACGCAGATCGTGCAGCAGACGCTTACGGCCGGAGTGCGCGCAGCAGCGTTTCGTCCCACGGAATCGGGGCTTCGAGGATGACGGGCGCGCGGGTGACCGGATGTGCGAATCGCATCTCGCGCGCGTGCAGCAACGGACGCGCAAGGCCACGCGCCGCCACCCCGTACTTCGGGTCGCCGACGATCGGGAGACGAACGAACGCGAGGTGCGCGCGGATCTGGTGCGAACGCCCGGTGATCGGACGAACATCGAGCGCGGCGCACGGCCCGAGCGGCGCGGTCCATCGCGACAGGACCGTCACGTCGGTGGCCGAAGGCTTGAACGTGGCATCACCGCGCACGGCGTCGGCCGCACGGGCTTCGACTTCGTTGGTGCGCTCGTTCTTGCGCAGCGCCGCGTCGATTCGAAACGACTCGGCGGACGGCGTGCCGCGCACGATCGCGCGGTAGACCCGCTCGACCTTTCCGTCGGCGATCGCCATCGTCAGTGCTCGGGCCGCGCGCGGCGTCTTCGAGAGGATCACCAGACCCGAGACGTTGCGATCGAGTCGATGCAGCACGCCGATGCCTTCGGCGCGACCGAAGTGCGCGCGCGCGAGATCGACCAGGTTCACCCCCGCGCCACCCTCGCCGCCTTGCGAGAGCACGCCGGCCGGCTTGTTCACCGCGACGAAGTGTTCGTCCTCGAACGTGATCCATTGCGCGAACGCGAGCGGCGGCGCGGGTGGTCCGGCGGGGCGCGGCGAATGCGGTCGACGCGGTGACGACACGGCTGACGTCTATCGCGTCGGCGTCCGTCGCGCAGCAACCTTCCCCTCGCTCGCGCGGCGGCCTACAACTCGCGCGTGCAAGATCGATCGAAGCGACCGCGCCCTGCCGTTCCCGAACGCGTGCTCGGGATCAACGCGTCCATCGCGGCGGCAGCGGTTCGTCCGGGCGAGATGCTCAAGGTCACGCACACCGCGGCCGTGCGCGACGCGATCCGCGACGTGCTGCGCAGCGCGAACGCACGCACGGTGCCGACGAGCGAGATCTCCGACGACGCGCTCTCGCGAATGGTCGAATCGACCCATCACGAAGGCGTGTGCGTCACGACGCGGCCCCGCGCGCTGCTCGAAATGAGTGCGCTGATCACGCGGCTGCGGCGCCCCGAAGCGCGCGGCGTGCTCGCACTCGATCACGTCGCCAACCCGCACAATCTCGGCGCCATCGTGCGCAGCGCGGCGTACTTCGGCATCGACGCAGTGCTGATGCGCAGTGAATCGGGGCGATCGCCGCTGACCCCCGCCGCGGTGCGTATCGCCGAGGGCGGCGCGGAGCATGTCGGCATCGTGGTGGTGCCCGATCTCGCGGTGGCGTTGAACGAACTGCGCAAGCATCGCATCGCGGTCGTCGGCGCGGATGCGCATGCGCGCGAGTCGCTCTTCGCGCGGCCGCTCGAGTCACCGTGCGTGCTCGTGATGGGGAGC
>CBIHQZ010000268.1:0-7754 GCA_966212315.1 uncultured Myxococcales bacterium | reverse complement strand
AGATTGGCAGAGAAATAAAGGCGCTGGATGCGGTTGTCGTACAGCTCCCATCGCGGCTGTTGCTGCGTGAGCAATCGCGAGCGCGCCAGGCGATCGTCGGGCACCGCGAGGGCGAGGCCGAACGCGAACGGAACACCGAACAAGTGCGTTGGGGCGACGATCCCCGCGACCAGACCGTGCGCCGGATCGACGTGGTTGTCGGAGCCGTTGCTGCGGAGTCGATGCGAGACGAAGCCGTAGCCCGCTTCCATGCGCATCGCGACGCCGCGCACGAGACCGGCCGGGTTGTAGTAGTTCGCCGAGAAGTCGCGGACGTCGGCCGACACGCCGCTCCCCATCGCGATCGAGCGCGAGCCGAGGCCGTACATGTCGAGTGGATTGGCGCGAGCGGTGCGAGGCGCGATGGCGAGCGCGAGTACACTGCCAACGAACACGCGGCGCGTTCGTAGGCGCGCGTTGCGGCGTTCGATCGTGGTCCCCCCGAAGTGCGTCATGGCGCGATCGAGTCGGAAGCGTGCGCTCCCCGAGCACCGGACCGCAAGCTGCGAAGTCGCGGTCGAAGTACACTGACGCGCGATGACGCGGCGAACGACTCGGCGTGGATCGATCTTCGTCGCCGCGCTCGCCGCGATGATCGCGTCGAGCGTTCGTGCGCAGACGACACGCATGCGGCGCACGAGGCCTCTGCGGTTCGGTCTGCTCCGTGCGCTCGCGAATCCGCCGCCGGAGTCGATGCTCGCGACCGCGGATGGCCTGCTGCTCACGCGCGGAAGCGGCGCGCGCCATCTCGTCGTGTGGGACGCGACGAGCGATCGCGAGGTGCACGATCTCAGCGCTTCGCCGAGCACGCGCAATTGGCTGATGATTCCCGGGCAGATCACGGTCGCCGGTGGCGTCGTGATCGGCGCGAACGCAGGCCGGGTCCTCGGCGTCGATCCGCGCACGGGTATGCATCGCTTCGACACGGTCGTCGCACCGCCGGGTGAGATCGTGACGTGGTCGCACGACGCGCAGAGCCGTCGCGGTGATCTGTGGTTCTCGGCGGCCGTGCACTTCGTCCCGCCGGACGACGAAGAGTCGCCGACGTCGCCGATGGTCTACGAACTGCTCGCGCTGAACACGACCGACGGTCGCGTCGCGTGGCGCGTGCCGTCTGTGCCTTCGGTGTTTCTCGGGAGCGATGGCGACGTCGTGGTGACGGTCGACAGCGCCGGCACGATGCTCGCGCGCAACGCCACCGATGGCATCGAACGCTGGCATCGGGAGGTCGCATCGCGCGCGGGCGATCCTCCCTGCACAGGAGCCGTGTCGATGACGGTAGTGATCGATCGCATCGTGGTGACATGCCCGTCGTCGCGCGCGTTGGTGTTCGACTCGGCGAGCGGCGTGTTCGTCGGCGCAATCGATGGCGCGCCGAACTCGATGCTGCGGGTGATCGGCACCACGCGCGATGGGTTCGTGCTCGCGGAGTACGGCACGCGATCGCCACTCGGCAGTGAAGGCCATCTCTACGGGTATTCGGGGCATCCGCTCGTGCGACGGTGGACGTCCGCGCCGCGCGCATCGGCCGGATACAGCCTCGTTCACGCGGCGGTCGCTGGTGACGTAATCGTCACGTGCGACGAAACCGGGACTGCCGAAGCGGTGTCGCTCGTCGACGGTTCGACCGTGTGGTCGTGGGGCTTCGCGCGATGCGTCGACGTCGCCGCGGTGGGAACGGGAAGTGCGGCTCGCTTCTTCGTGTCGCATGGCGATGGCGTCTCGGTGTTCTCGGCGGCGGGCAACGACGTACCCAACGAGCACGCCCGGATCGAAGGCATCGTCACGCTCGACGGCGCGCCCTGGGGCGGCACTCGCGTCCGCGTGGGCACCTCGATGGTCACTGCGGACGAGCGCGGGCACTTCTCGGCCGCCATCGACGCACGCGGGAGTGTGACCGTCGAAGTGGTCTCGAGCGCACCCGAGCACGTGACGAGGCGCGGCGAAGGCCTGCTCTACACATCGGCGCCGCCGATTCGTCTCGAAGGCCGCGGCGTCTATTCCACGCGCATCGCGGCCACGGCAGGACACATCGATTTCGGGCCGTGAAACGAGGTTATTCTCTGTGCGTCCATCGCCGCTATTCCACGTGGATTCGGTACACGGGGATCGCCTTCTCGTCCGTCCACTTCATCTCGAACGGGACGGTGGCGACCGCGAGCGACTCGCGCTCGATCGCGGCGCGCGCGGCCGTGTCGTCGTAGACCGGTTGCGTGAACGCGATTTCGCCGGCGCCCGCGATCGCCTGGATCTTGGCGGCAAGGTTCACCGTGCTACCGAAGTAGTCGATCGCGCTGTTCAGATTCACCGCGATGCATCGACCGCTGTGAATCGTGATGCGAATGCGAAGCTCGGTCTCGGGATTGCGTCCGTTGAAGTAGCGCTGCATCTCGATCGACGCTCGCACCGCCGAGGCCGGGTCGGTGAACGCGCCCATCACCGCATCGCCGATGGTCTTCACCACGACGCCGCCGTGCTTCTTCACGATTGCGTACGCCTCGCGAAAATGGTGCCGAACCGCGGCGAAAGCGGCCGCGTCACCGACGACTTCGTAGAAACGCGTCGAGCCCACGACATCGGTGAAGAGAATGGTCTGCCGGCCGATATCGATCTGCACGTCGGCGGCGATCGACTCGGCGGAGAACAGATCGCGGAAGTCCTGGATGGCGAACAGATCTGCCGGACGCAGCGCCGCGCGGTCTTCGTCGCGCGATTCGATCACGAACGTCGCTTCGGTCTCGCTCGGGTTCTCGACCCGCACCACCGGGTGCGGCTTCGCGAGCGTTCCATCCGAGCGATCGGCGATGCGCCACGACACTGCCTGCTCGTTCGCGTCGGCGGCGAGATCGAGCGGGACATAGTTCTTGCTGCCGCGCGTTCGCAGGCGATAGCGACCCGCATCGAGCAGCGTGGGAACCGTGATCTCGGCCTTCGGCGCGATCGTTCGCTGCACGTAGATGTGCGCCTTGCGCGCGGGCTCGGCGGCACAGAACTGCCGGCGTTCCAGAGGGCGAATCGATGGGTGAACGTGGAAGGTGATCTCGAGAACGCCCGGATCGGTGGTGGCGAACTCGATGTCGCACACATCGCAATGCGCGGCCTTCGGCACTTCGCCGAGATGCAGCAGTTGCGCGCGACTGCCGCGACAATGCGGGCAGACGGCGTCCCACGAGAGCACGAACAATCCACGTCGCGTCGCGTGCAGGAACGCCACGATCACTTCGCGCGCATCGAGCCCCCACGTGACCGCGAGCGCTCGGGGACGGATGCGCGCCGCTGCGTCGTCGTCGGACTCGCGCACGAACGTCGTGAGTCGCGTTGCGAGCGAGGGCTCCACGCCGTCTTCCACCAGGCCGGACTCTATTTCGCGAAGGCGCGCGAGCGGTTCCTCGCCGAGGACGGGGAGGGCTCCGGGAGGCGGCGGCGTGCGCTGTTCGCGATACGCGCGAGAGAGTTCGTCGAACACCGCGGCGAAGCGCGATCGCAACGAGAGCATGCCGTAGCGCAATGCCAGCCGGCCGAGCCACGTGCGCGGCACGCCACCGAAGTAGATGGTCACGCGCGAACGATCGGGGCCGGCGTCGTGCACTTCGAAGATGCCGCGGTTGTATCGAAGCATCCCGCTCCGATAGATCCGTTCGTTCGAGAGCGAGTGCTCGTGCTCCCACTGCCATGGCACTTCGTCCCACACGAGTTCCATCCCCGCGCGAACGGTCGATCCGACCAGGCGTCCGTTCTCCTCGCGGAACTTCATCTCGGGTTGCCCGAGACGCTGGTTCATCGCCGAGGTGTCGGTGAGCACGGGCCACACCGCGTGCTTCGGCATCGCGACGTCGTAGGTCCAGAAGTGATCGACGGTCGGTCCGAAGGCTCTCCACGCATCGGGCCAGGGATGGCGCTGCAGAAACTCGCCGAGTGATTCCGCGGCCCGCTCGGTGGTCGTGATCGCATCCTGCCCCGCCGCCGTGCTCATGGTTGCGATCGTATCGCGGACCATTCGAGGTCGCGTGTGAAACGCGCTTTCCGGTCGAGCGGCGCTCGGGCACGATGCAACGTCGAGCGCATGGGAAACGAAGGGCTGCCGAACGAGCAGAGGGCACGACGCGAGTCGCGACTC
Source organism: uncultured Myxococcales bacterium (assembly GCA_966212315.1). GTDB lineage: Bacteria > Myxococcota_A > Polyangia > Polyangiales > CBIHQZ01. The sequence goes on along the minus strand of CBIHQZ010000268.1, from coordinate 3,598 downwards.
GCACGCCGGATGGTCACGCTCCCGGCGCTGTTCCTGGCGTTCGCACTGGTCACCGCGACGTTCCCCGCGCTGCTCGCGAGTGCGATCGCGATCGACGCCGTGCGTTCGCTTCGCCGCCCCGTGCGCGGCGCTGCCACACGACTCACCGCGTTCCTCTGGTGCTATCTCGCCGCCGAGGTCGTCGGCGTCGCGTCGCTCTTCGCGATCTGGATCCTTTCCGCGGCGGGACTGCGTCGCGCGTACCTCGTCGATGCGACCTACGCGGTGCAACGGCGCTGGGCCGGATCGCTCTTCGCCATTGCGCAATGGCTCTTCGCGCTGCGCTTCGTCGTCGAGAACGATGCCTGTGCCGCGCGCGGACCGGTGCTGGTGTTCATTCGGCACGCGAGCCTCGTCGATACACTGGTGCCGACGGTGTTCGTCACGGGGCGGCACGGCATCCGACTGCGATTCGTGCTCAAGCGCGAACTGCTCGTCGACCCGTGTCTCGACATCGCGGGGCTGCGTCTGCCGAACTGTTTCGTCGCGCGCGACGGCAAGGAAACCGATGCCGAACTCGATCGCGTCCGCGCGCTCGGCGCATCGTTGAGCGATCGCGAGGGCTGCTTGATCTTCCCGGAGGGCACGCGATTCACCGCTGGCAAACAGCGGCGCGCGTTGGAGCGAATCGCCGCATCGGACCCGGTGCGTCACGCGCGCGTTCGCGAACTCACACGCGTGATGCCGCCTCGCACGGGCGGCGCGCTCGCATTGCTCGAGTCGTCACCGGGCGTCGACGTGGTCTTCATCTCGCATCACGGTCTCGACGGGTTCGCCGAATGGCACGACATCTGGCGCGGCGGTCTCGTCGGTCGCGAAGTGCGCGTGAAGATGTGGCGTGTCGAACGCGCGCGCGTTCCCGAGAATCGCGACGAACGAATCGCGTGGCTCGATCGCGAGTGGGCCGAGGTCGATGCGTATGTGCGTGCGTTCGACGCGAGCGGCGACGCAGCGATCGTCGCGCACGAAGCCGTGCGGTGAGTCGCGCTACAACGAAACGCTGAGCGCTACGCCGAGAAATACCGCAGTGCCGCCGGTGGTGAGCGACGGGTAACCAGGGTTGTCGCTCGGCACCGACGCGAGCTTCGTGCTCGTTCGTTCGGCGAGGACGTGCACCTGACCGTACGCGTCGACAGTGATGGTCGTGCCGCGCGCTGTGCCGCTGACCGCGGTGCCGAACGTGACGACGTGACGATCGTTGTCGAGATAGTTGGACGGATTGAACGCGACGCTCGTCTCGCGAACCATCGTGCCGATCTGCTCGCGGTGTACGTAGGGAGCACCGGTCGAGAGCGGCACCGGCGTCGGGTCGTACGCGTATCCGAGGCGCGCGGCGATCGCGCTCGCCGAGAACGTCCACCGACGCTCGACACCAGCACGTACGACAAACGTATCCGACAGCATCGGCGGCGGCGGAATCGGGCTGTTCTCGGTGGTGGCTTCGAGCGGTCCCGGATACTCGCTCCAACGTTTGAACGTCACACCGAGCGCGAGCGCCCATCCGTCGCGCACCCATCCGCCCTCGAGCGCGACCTGCCATGGATCGTAGGCGGCGGTTCCCGAGAGATTGAACGGCGGAAGATTGATCCCGAGATCGTGCGCTTCGATTCGCACGCGCAATGCGCCGACGAGTGCCGCGCGCACCGTTGCGCCGATGCGCAGTGCGCCGCGCTCCCACGAGATGCCGCCGACGGGCGCGTAGCTGGTGACGAGCCGATCATCGATGCGCCACGAGAGGTTGCCGCTCGCGTCGTTCGCCACCACGAGGTTTGCCGAGAGCGCAGCGAGCGCGGCTGCACCGCCGCCGATGCGAAAGCCCCACGGGAGAGTCACGCCGACCGCGCCCTGGAGCGTGACCCCTTGCGAACGGTTTTCGAGCAAAAGGAACTGCGGCGTCTCGGGGCGGAGAATGAGATTGCGACCGATGACGTCGGTCGGCAGATGCAGTCCGACACCGAACACGATGCGATCGTCGATCGGGTGCGGCAGCGGGATCGGGATCGTGATGCCGACGAGGACGCCGCGCGTGATCTGCATCGGCGCATGCGTGGGAGCGTCGTTGCCGCGCGCCATCAGCAGTTGGAAACCGGCGCCCTCGTAGCCGACCGTCACGCTCGCGTGATGCACGCGCGATAGGTTCGCGGGGTTCACGTACACCGCCGAGTAGTCGTCGGCGATTGCCGCCCCCGTTCCGCCCATCGCGATCGAGCGCGCGCCGAAGCCGAACAGATCCTGTGGTGACGCGAGGGCGGCATTCGATGCGGCGAGGCCCGCGACGAAGAGCGCGACGGCGGCGATGGATGCGCTGCGAAGGTCCCGACCCACGAAGGGCAGGGTACACCGGGTTCGTAGCGAGGCTCTGCCCATCACGCGAAGCGGCACGTAGACCCCTCCCCATCACTTGAATCGCATACGTAGACCCCACCCCATCACTTGAATCGCTGCGCACGGCACGTAGACCCCTCCCCATCAATTGAATCGCTGCGTTCACTCGCCCCTCCCCGAACGACACTGCGCGGTGCGAAATCGAGAGTGTCGTCCGAAGAGGGGCACGGCCGAAGGAGAGCGGTGCCGCTCTCGTCGCGTTGGGGAGATTCGTTGCCGGGAACTTTTTCACCCGCGCGTTGTCCGCGCCTTCCCATGAGCTACCGAACCCCGCGCGGCGCGAGCGTCGATGGTGCGATCCGTGTTCCTCGTCACGCGCGCCGGAGCCTGATCGCGTCGCTGTCACTCGCGATGGCCGCGATCGGCGGATTCGCGGCGTACAACCTGCGCGTGCTCGAACTCGAGTGTCGCGACGAGGCGCCCGGCACCGGCGGCACCTGCCACATCACGCGGCTGTCGCGACTGCACATCGAGCGCATCGAAGAGCGTTACTCGGACCTTTGGCTCAGCGACGATCCCGAACATGCCGGCGGCTATCATCTCGGCGAGTTTCGCAGCGGCGCCATCTTCCAGATCCCGGCCGTCGCGAACAGCGGCGCGATCGATGCGATCACCAACACCATCAACGCGCGGATGCACGCCGAGTCGCCGCGACAGTTCGCGTTTCACGAGCGTCTGCTGAGTCGATCGTCGGTGTGGATGTTGTGGGCTTGCGGCGTGGTCGGGCTGCTCGTCGCGAGTGCGGTCGTCGGGCGATTGCGGCGCGCGACGACGATCCGCGTGGCGGGCGATCGTGGTGAGCTGCACTGGAACGAATCGAGCGACGAGGCGCGTTCGATGCCCATCGCGGCACTGATGGGATTCGACATCGATCAGGATGCGCATCGCACCGTGCTCGTCGCGCTCACGCCGGGAGCGCGGCTGCCGATTGCGGAGGGGCCGATCGATGCGATCGCGGCGGCGCGTGATGCGTTGGAAGCGAAGGTCGCGCAGAGGGCTGCGTAGGCGGGTTGCAGGAGATCACCTCACCCCCGCTGCCGCGCGCCCCTCTCCCTCGACGCCAGCGCGTGGCGCACGTGCTCAGGCGTCGTCGAGAGAGGGGCTCGAAGGATGATGCGTGATCGGTGAACTGCGCTCGTTGTTGTGCGGCAGGCCGCGGACGTCGAGGCGCCGG
>CBIHQZ010000267.1:0-7786 GCA_966212315.1 uncultured Myxococcales bacterium | reverse complement strand
CCCGCCGAGCGTGGCGAGCGGCACGATGCCCAGGACGGCATGGACGACCGCGAGGCCGATGGAGACGTCGCGCTTGGTCATCCGAGTCAGCGTCGCACGGATCGCCGCGTCGTCCGAGCAGGCCCTGCGCGCTACCCCGCGAGTTTCGCGCGGGCGTTCTTCGCGAGCGTCACGACTTCGCGTCGCACCGCGTCCGGCTCGCTGCAGCGCGCGCTGAAATCGAAACGGAACAGCTCGTCGTTCGCGGCGTCGCGCACATCGAAACCCCATGAATCCACGCCGACCATCGTGGCGCGTTCGACGGCCGGACGATCGCGGAAGGCCCGCACATAGAGCGCGAGCACGTCGGCATGGTCGTCGTTCATGTGGGCGAGAATGTCGTTCGCGTGCGCGAGCAGCGGATCGCTCTCGGGCACTTCGCGCACAGCGCTCGCCGGGAGCCACGCGATGCGTCCGAAGCCACCGATCAATCGCACGTGTTCGATCGCCAGGACGTACACGCGGAAATCGAGTTTGGTGAGATAGCCGTCGGCTTCGGGGTGCCGTGCGATGTAGCGAGCGCGCGCGTCGGCCAGTGCGTCACCTGCGGGTTCGCTCACGCGTCCGAGCAACGCGATGCGAGCGCTGGCCTGCGCCGCGCCCGAACTCGCGGAAGGTTCGGCGTCGGTGACGAACAGCGACGCGCGCGGATCGGTTCGAACGTTCTTGGTGTGCTCGGCGAGATCGCTCAGCACCAACACCGCATCGCCGCTGCGTGTCAGTGCAAACGGTGCGAGCGAGCCGAACGGCCACCCTTCATGCGCGGCCGACGCGGTGCTGAGCACACCGCTCGCGACGCGATGGAGAAGCGCTCGTGCGATCTGCGGAAGCGGAAGGGCATCGTTCGTCGAACTCATTGCCGATGGAGCATGCCATCCGCCTCGACGGGCGCGATGAACACGATCGTCGGGGGCGCGCACGAAGTGGTTGCCATCGGCGCGAGAATGAGTATCTTCGCGCTCCCTTCGGGCACCCCCCGAAGTCAGTCCCCATCGTCTAGAGGCCCAGGACTGCAGCTTTTCACGTTGCTAACAGGGGTTCGAATCCCCTTGGGGACGCTACAGCGCCCCCTGTAGAGATCATCCGACGCGGTAGGCCTCCGCAGATCTCTACAGGGTGCAAAGACGAAGTCGAGACAGCGCTCGGTGCTGTCGTCCCGACGACGTCGCTCAGCGCGCGCCGTGCACGCCGCATGGATGATCGCCGCACGTGCAGTCGAGGCACGCAGCGAGGGACGTCACGCCGCAATGTTTCTCGACCTTCTCGCGCAACGCCGTGCGAGCCCGGTGCACACGTACCGTCGCGTTGTTCGCGCTGATGCCGAGGTCCGCGGCCATGGAACCGATCGGCTCGCCGCCCACTTCGACCCGCTCGAGCGCCTCGCGGTACTCGGGCTTCAGGTGGCCGAGCAAGGTCGTCGCACACGCGCAACTCGCATCGTCGCCCGGCGCGTCCACGCCATCGTGCCGTGCCGGTTCCGGGACGTCCGCGACGGGCACTTCGCGATTCGACAGCGCGTCGAGAACGAGTCGCCGGAGCATCGTGTAGATCCACGCGCGCGCCTTGTCGGGATCGCGCAGGGACGCCGCGCGCTCGAGCGCTCGTACGGAAGCCTGCTGCACGAGATCCTCCGGCTGCACGTTCGCCGGGACCCGGCGCGTGACGAACCGGAGGAACTCGTCGCGATGATCGCCGAGCCACCGCTCGACCTCCTGCCGCGCTCTCGACGAAGCGGGCGGCGCGACGGATGCGTCCGAGGTGAGATCGAGATCGTGGGGCGTCGTCGTCATCGCGATTCTCCGATCGTGCTCAGCCGCAGTGTTGTCCAGGTCCCGCGCACTCGCATCCGTCCGTGCAGGGGCAGGTGTCGCCGCACGGGCACTCGGGGCCGCAGCAGCAGGCGCGCGGCGCGGAGGCCTGACGCATTCCGTGCGATGCGGCGGAGGTGGTTCGCGCCGAACGGGTGGAAGGCGCGCAGCAGGTGCAGTTCATCTCGATGGTCGTGTTCATGGTGCTGTCTCTCGTGTTTGCCAGCGCGGTGAGTCGCCCTGGATGTCTATGGAGACAGCGGTCTCGTACGATCCTTACAGCGCTCGCGTCGGAATCGTGACGAACGGGCGCGGCGCTCCGTGGGGTGTGGCTGAGCCAGCGCACCCCGGGCGACGCCGCCGCCGAAATTCCCGCTGGGCTGGATGCCGACTCACCTAGTCTTGCGAACTGGGCGATTCACTTCATTCACGCCCCTTCAGGAGGTTCTTATGCGAAAGATGTCACCGCGCTTGTGGAGTTTGGTGGGGCTGTGCGCCGCAACGGCGATGGCCTGCGGAACGCCCGCGCAGAACGATGCTGGCGATGCGTCGAGTGACGTTGCGGCCGATCGCGTGGCGGTCGATGGCGCGACGGATGGGAACGACGTGGCCCGCGATGTCATCGGGACCGATTCGACGACCGATGGCTCGCCGATCGACGTCGTACCGAGCGACGGCGAGTCCGATGTGACCGTCGCCGATGGTGGCGATGATGTCGTGGCGGTCGACGCGATGGCCGACGCTCCGGTCGACGTGTTCACGTGCACTGCGAACGCGTTCCTTTCGTGTTCGGGCGACAACGCGGTCACCTGCAACGCGACCGGCGACGGCACCACGATGACGGCCTGCGGCGGCTTCGGCTGCAATGCCACCGCGATGCGCTGCAACGCGTGCGCGCCGAGCACCACGGTGTGCAACGGCGATGCGCTCGTGGTCTGTGCCGCCGATGGCACAATCACCTCGAACACCGCGTGTGCGCTCGGCTGCAACATGGCCGCGTCACCCGCGCCCGCATGTGCGCGCCTCACGCCGTCGATCATCGCGGCGAACACGTGCGACACCCCCGGCACGAGCGATCTCATGGTCGCCGCGGGGATGACCTTCGCGATCAACACCGACGGCACGTGTGACGCGGTCGTCCCGCAACCCAACGGACCGGCGCTCTGCGTGCGCAAGTTCGCGAACGTTACCGTCGCGGCAACCGGCACGGTTGCCATCACTGGATCACGCGGGCTCTCGCTCGTCGCGACCGGCACGATGAACATCGCGGGTCTGATCGACGCGAGCGCATCGTCTTCGACCAACGGCGCGGGCGCAGCAGCCGCAGCAGGTGCGGGCGCGAACGGCTCGGGCACGGGCGCAGGCGGCGGTGGCGCGGGTCACGGAACGGCGGGTGCCGCGGGCGGGGCGATCAGCACTGCGGGCGGCGCCGCGGGCGCAGCGTACGGCACGACGGTGACTCCTCTGCTCGGCGGCGCGCGAGGCGGCACGGGCGTAGGCGCGGGTCTCTCGTCGGCAGCCGAAGGCGGCGGCGGTGGCGGCGCGTTGCAGATCGTGTCGTGCGGGGCGCTCACGATCGCGTCGACGGCGATCGTCGATGCCGGCGGCGGCGGTGCACATGGCGGCGCGGGCTCTAGCCTCAGCAATCCCGGCGGCGGCGGCGGCGGCGGATCGGGCGGAAGCATCTTGATCGAAGCGCCGTCGGCGACGGTCGCGGGTGCGATCACCGCGAACGGCGGCAGCGGCGGGGCGGCGGGCACGCGTGGAACCGGGCTTGGCATGACGGGGCCGAACGGCAACGCCGGCTCGGACGGCTCACGCAGCGCGACGCCTGCGGTCGGCGGTGCGGGGATGCTCGAATCGGGCGCAGGCGGCGCAGGTGGGGCAGGCGGCTCGGCGCCGATGGCGGGCGCGTCGGCAACCGCGTCGACGGGCGCCGGCGGCGGCGGCGGTGGCGCGGTCGGTCGCGTCACGATCAACGTTCGCACCGGCACGACCCCGACCACGACGGGTGCAGTGCTCTCGCCCGCGCCCACGAACGGCGCGGTCGGAACGCACTGATCGATCGAGCACTCCACGATGCGGCGCTCGATCGATCCCCGATCAGCGCCGCGTCGCTCGCATCGTCATGATCGCGGTCTCGGTCGCGACCTTCCCCTTCGGATCTTTCTCACAGAGCTTTTCCAGATCACGCAAACGCGCCGCGTAGGCCGCGTCGTCGATCGCCGCGAGGTGCGATTGATCGCGAACGCGTGCCTGCTCGAGCGCCTCGCTCAACGCGATCTCGCCGCGCGTGCGCTGCACGTCGGTGACCACGTCGAACGCGCGCATCCGCAGTGACTCTTCGAGCCGTTCGGGCGACCAGTAGCGGGCGTTCTCGCCGGCCGCTTCCGGGAAGAACTTGAACACCCACCAGTCGGGCATCAGTTCCGGAACGACGTTCACGACCAGAAACGGCGCGTCGGGGGCGAGCACGCGCTGCACTTCGTCGAGCGCGCGCGGCTTCTCGACGACGTGATGGAACGCGAACCGGCACGCGGCGAACTCCAGCGACTCGGTGGCGAACGGCAGGGCCTCCGCGCGGGCGATGGTGAACTTCGCGCCGTCACACTTGCGTCGGGCGATGGCGAGCATCGCGTCCGACGGGTCGACGCCGGTGAAGCTCACGCCGCGCGCTGCGAACGCCGCGATCTGCGCGGCGAGCCACGTGCCAGTGCCGCAGCCGATGTCGGCGATTGCGAATGGCGCGTTGGCTGCCCGCGCAGCGAGGCGTTCCTGCAGCACCGGATCCGGCTCGACGGCGTTCCGGATGGGGAGGGAGTCATAGGTCTTGGCGATGGGGGCGTAGTCGATCGTCTTCACGGTCAGCGAATGAGTACGATGGTTTGCTCGTTGAGTGCGACCACTCTTCCATCCTCGCCGCGAAGAGAGCGTCGTTCGACAGAAAACCCGTCCCGGACCGTGACGGCGTGGCCTTCGTGGAAGAAAGGTGCTTCGGGGTCGAGTCCGGCGAGTGGGTCGACGCATTCGAACGCGAAGGAAATCGTCGCAATCGGATGAGGTTCGGCAAAACGCGCGAGCGAAGCGGGCCACCAGGCATCGATGCAGGCGGCCAGATACGCGGCGTCGCGTGCGGCGCCTGGAGCTTTCGGGCGGATCCAGCCGGCGGCGCGAGCGGTAGGCGATTGCGTGTACGGAATCGGGCCGACGTTGCGGAATTCGAAATGCTGCGAAAACGTGGGGGCGAGCCCGTCCAACGGCGGAAGGGCCGGCACGTCGCGCCAGGGCGGCATCGCGTCGGGGGATCCGAGTTCGCTCCACTGCGCGGTCACGTTGCGGGTGCGCCCGAGAACGATCACGGCGTGGGCCTGCACTTCTCCGTCTTGCACCACGCGTGCGGCGAGGGCCGAAGTTCCGCTCCCGATGCGGAGCGTTTCCACGAGGATGTCGGCGGCGCCGACGGCGACGGGGCCGCAGAGGGTCGCGGTCAGTGATCGAATCGTGCGGCTGCGATCGTCGACGACGGTTTCGATCGCGCGGGCCAGCGATGCGATCACGAATCCGCCGAATGCACCGCGCCCTTGCTGCCAGCCGTCCGGTACATCGAGGCTGAATCGATGCGCGTCGGTCCGGCGCGGCGTGGTGAGAGTCGTGAGGTCGGCGTTCGACATGGCCGCGAGCATTGCACGGGGGTGCGGGCGGGGCTGGTGATCCGACGACCTCACCCGCTGCCGCCTCGGATTCCCGGCGGGTGAACCCGCGGCAACGACTCCCGAGCTTCGCCTGCGCGAAGCTCGCGGTGACTGCGAGTTGCCTTTGATCTCTTCGGAACAGACCACCGGTGTGTTCGATGCGGCATCGCGAGGCTCACGAAGGTGAGGCTTCGGAGGAGTTGCCGGGCTTTAGCCGCCCGGTTCCGACGCAGCGGCAGCGGGGGTGAGGTCCATCTTCCGGACCCAGTGGCGCAACGCAAACGCGCTCGGCAGATGCATGGCCGCGCGCGATCGCATCGTGACCATCACGCCGGGCCGCGCTGGCGCAACGATCGCGTCGATCCCGAGTCGCGCGATCTCCGCGCGGATGACCGTCGCGAGGTCGTACGCGGTCCACCAGCGCAGTTCGAGATCACGCTCGGGATGCAGCCCGTACCGATGACACGCATCGCGCAACGACGCGTGCCGTGACTCGGGCGAGTGCCGTTTCGCGACGTTCAAGACGTTCCCTTCGTGGTCGGCGAGAAACGCTCGCGCGCTGCCGTCGACCGCGTCGAACTCGATCAGCCATGGATGGGTAGGAAGGGGGAGTCGCGGCGCGTACGCGATGCTCATGCATCGGTGCTACCGCGTGGTGGCGGCTGGGCGATACGGGCGCGGCGCACCGCAGGACATTGCCTGTCCGAGGCGACGCGCCCTCGCGCGACTACTGCGGCATGAACACGTAGTGCCGCTCGTACGCGGTGATCACCTCCGCCTCGGTGTGCGGAAGCGGGTGCACCTGGTTGAGTCGCCAGTAGTTGTTCATCTCGTCGGCGTGGTGCGGTGACTGCGTGTTGAAGATCTCGCCGCCGGGAAGCGCGTTGAACGCACGCGGGCCGGCGGGATCCATCTCGATCACGTAGCGCTGCGTCGGGCCGCTGCCGTACGAGAAGTCGAAGTTGTCGACCCCCGGATTCGACGCGTCGACGACGTGGAGACCACCCGCACGCGGGAAGCCGTTGGGGAACATGTGGTCGCTCGGCGGGGGGATCGAGAGCAGTGCGCCAGGTCCTGGGACGATGCTGTCGAGTCGAAGCGTGTGGACCGTGCCCCACAGCCACATGTCGACGTCGCTCGTCATGAACCGCGTTTCGAGCTGGGTCATCGCTTCGTCGAGTGCCTGGACGATGATGGCGTCGCGCGTCTCGTGCGCCGGGGTCGTGATGTCGTCCCACAGCACGCTCTCGCCCGAGGCATCACGCGTCGCGGCTTGATCGGGATGCTCGAGAAGGAAGAGCGCCGAGCGCATCCGCTGGCTGCGATACGCGCCGCGGCCGAGGCCGATCGCCTCGAATTCGTCGGCGAGCGCCAGGTCGAGGAAACGCACGATCCATCCGTGGAAGATGCTGGTCGCCACGGCGTCGCTGCGATTCTGCGCGGTCGCTGCGGTCTCGGTGCCGGCAGGGCTGTCGAGGGTCCACGACGCGAGGCGCATGGCCGCGTTTTCGAGACGCGCCCGGCGCGGCAAGAGCGACGCCGCGAGAACCGCGAGGTCGGGATGCGTGCCCGGCGTGGTCCATTCCGCCTGCAGGTTCGCCATCGCGCTCGCGATGAACGGACGATACCGCCCGCCGATGAGCATCGCGTGATCGCCCTGGATCGATGACATGTCCGTCACGTGGGCCTGGTTGTTCAGCATCGCGAGGCGATCGAGGATCTGGCGCGCACGGAACCCGTCGTCGTAGCTGCTCGCGAGGAACACTCGATCGTTGAACGGGTTGTTGTCGAACGCGGTGCCGGCCTGATCGTTGTTCGCGGTGGCGATGTAGCGCTGCGTCGGGGTGCCGATCGCGTGCGGAATCAGCTGGCGATCGACGTAGCCGTTCCAGTCGGCTTCACCCGTGCCCGGCAAGACGAACGCCGGCGCAGTACCCATCACGTTGGTGGGGCTCCACGTAAGCGCCGCGGGAGGACGAATCGGCAGCAGGCAGCTGCTGCTGTAGCCGATCTGCCCGGTCGTGTCGGCGACCACGAAGTTCTGTGCGCCGACGCCGAAGTTGTCGATCGCGGGCATCGCCTCGGCGACGTTGTGCGCATACGCGAGCCCGAGGAACGCGCCGAGCTCGTTGGTGGCCTGGTGGCCGGTCCACCGAACCGAGATCGCGCTCGTGGCCGTGCGCGGAACGACCGCATGGTTCTGAACGGTCGGGAGGATCGGCCCGTGATGGGGGACGACCTCGATGG
>CBIHQZ010000266.1:0-7799 GCA_966212315.1 uncultured Myxococcales bacterium | reverse complement strand
GACTCGAGGCCGGGCACCGCCTGTTTCATGCCCAACATCCGTCCCGTCGCGTTCGGGAGGTTCGCGGCAATCGGGAGTCGCACGTCGATCTCGAGGCCGGCCGCGACGCACGCCTGGAGCCCGCGCACGATCTGACCCGGATGCGTCGCACGTCCGACGACTTCCAGATGTCGCGCGGGATTCGCGGTCACGAGCGACACGCGCACGCGACTGACACCTGCGTCTCGCAGTGCACTCGCTGCGGCAACGTCTGCGATGCGCGTCGCGTTCGTCTCCAGCGTGACGCGTGCGATTCCTGCCTGTTTCGCCGCGCGAACCAGATCGAGCAGGTCCTCGCGCATCGTCGGCTCGCCGCCGGTGAACACGAGTTCGGCGACACCCTGACGCGCGGCATCGTCGATCGCAGCGAGAAGGACCTCGCGTGCAGGGTCGACGCCGTTGGGAACGACGGTGTCACAGAACTCGCATCGCTGATTGCAGCGGCGGGTGACGCTGACCGTTTGGGTCTTCATCCGTCGCGCACGAGTGTATCCCGCGCTGTTCGCCTTGTCGCTCGCGACTTCGCGTTCCACCATCGCGCGCAGCGTGTCGACGCCCCCGCCCGATCCCGAATGGACCGCTCTCGAGGCGGGACTGAAACCGGCAGTCCGCATCGCGATGCGCGATGGTGAAGCTCAGCGTCTCGCCCGCGGCCTTCGGGCTCGCGGCGCGGCCGTGGTACTCGCGGACGAGCCGGCGCGCTTCGATCGCAGCGAGCGTCAGACCATTGTCTACGCTGCGCGATCGCTCGATCGTGCCGAGGCCGTGCGTGCGGCCGAGCAGGCGACGCTCGCTACCGACTCGTCCGTTTCGCGAATCGAATCGCATCGCGAACTCGGCCGTCTTCTCGGCTACCCGCGTTGTTGCGTCGATGCGTTTCTGTCGGTCACTTCCGCGTTCGACGTCCCTGGCGCCTCGTACCAGGGTCGCGACGAGGACGTCTTGCACGCACAGGGTGCGCTCGCACGGACGGCCGGCCATCCGCATGCGCGTCTCAATCCGCTGCTGCTCTCGTCGCGCATCCGGCTCGTGACCTTCTACCCGTGCCGTTACGACTGCGAACCCGCGCTGCGCTACGCCGACGCGCTTTCGAACGCGATCGCGCGAAAAGACCGCGCCGCGGCATTACAACTCGACGCCGCGCTGGCGTGCGAGGTGATCCTCGCCGCGAACGGCGCGCGCGCGCTCGTCGAACGCGCCGATGACGGAACACGCCGTGCGGCCGCACCGCCGCTTCCTCCGGGCATGCCGGATTCACGGGGTGATCAGGCGTTTGCGGCTTCCATCGACGAATTCGTTCGATGCGGCGCGACGGTCGAGTCAGCCGCACTCAGCATCGTGTTCCGTCATCCGGTGCGTTCGTAGGCGAACGAGCGGGCATGGTACGGTCATCGCCATGAGCGAGTTTCCCGACGACGTGCAGCTCGCAAAGGTCGAGATCCACGTCGGCGAACTCTGCAACAACCGCTGCAGCTTCTGCACGACCGGCTGGGTGAATCGCGACACGCGCGGCCTCGAGGAAGTGCCACGCGAGACGATTCGCAAGCAGCTCGAACTCGCATACGCGACGGGTGCGCGCCGAGCACTTTTTCAGGGCGGCGAACCCACGCTTCGGCGCGACCTCGGCGATCTCATCGGCGACGCGTACGGCATGGGCTACGAAGCGGTGACCGTGTTCACCAACGCGCGCATGGCGGCGTCGCGTGCCGGCGCGCGCTGGCTCACCGCGATGAACGTCACCTGGTTCCAGGTCTCGATTCAGGGCGGCACCGCGCCGATGCACGATGCCTCCGTAGTCGCGAAGGGCGCGTTCGAACAGACCGTCGCGGGCACGCGGCGACTGCTCGCGAACGGGCAGCGCGTGAAGGTCAACGCGGTGCTCACGCGGCATCTTCTCGAGTCGATCCTGCCGTTCGCCGACTTGATGATCGATCTCGGTCCGGAAGAGATCGGAATGGATCTGGTCAGCCCGTCGAGTGCGTTCGATCCGGGGCGTGAAGACTATCCGACGCTCGTTCCGAAGATGACGCCGTATCTCCCATCGCTCGTCGAAGCGATGAAGCGAATGGACGAGGCGGGTGTCGTCGTTCGACTCACGAACTTCCCTGCGTGCCTCGCGCGGGACGTCGAGCATCTCGTGAGCGCCGAGGCCGCGACGACGCGAACCCATACGCCCGCGGGAACGTCGGTGCAGAAACTTCTGTGGCGCCGCTCGCTGCAGGTGAAGTCCGAGCAGTGCGCAGCATGCGCGTACGACAAGACCTGCGGCGGCGTCTATCACGCGTACGCGACAGCGCACGGCACCGACGAACTCAGACCGCTCGCGCATCGCGCACCGCCAGTGCCGGTGAAACGCCGTCGCGTCGCCGACACAAATCTCACGCGCGCGTTACGTGAGTTGTTCGCGCGCGGAACCTCCGATGCGTTCGGCGTGCGGGCCGTCCGCCACTGCGAGGACGGATCGCACGAACTCGACTGCTTCGCGCCGCGCGGCGACGTCCGGGTGATCGTTCGTCACGACGACGATGAGAGTCCGGCTTACAAGCGCACTGCAGAGTTCGCGATCAGCTATCAGCCCGCGAGCGCGGGCCGACCCGTGGATCTCCGCGTCGTCGACGCCGTGGTTCGCGCGCTGCAACGGTTCGAGACGCGCTGGTTCGCCGAGACATCGCCCGAAGAAATCGTGCACGACTCGACCGCGGTGGTCAGCGAAGCCTGAGAGCCACGAGGCCCTCGCCGCGATTCGCGCGCAAGACCGTGCTCGGCACGCCGGGGCACCGTGATTTTGCGTCGCAATCACCGCAGATCGCGCCGGGGTACATCGCTTCGATTCGTCCGTCGGTGCGTTCGAGTCGGGCGCTCGCGTTCGCACGCCGCCGCTCGGGTAGAGCACACAGCGGCAATGCATCGGCGCCCGGGCCTTCGTTGCCGAGCCGCTCCAATGCCGCGCGCAGTTCGGCGTAGTCCGGCACTACGCTGTCGAATGCAACTCCCACCTCGGTGTCGGGCGCGTACGCGAGCAGACTCGTCGACTCACCGCTCAGCGTACGTGCGCACGCGACGATGTCCGCCAGCGACGCGAGCACCGGCCGAACGAGCGGCGTCACGAACCGCACAGCGATCCCGGCGTCGCGCATGACGGCGGTCGCGAGCATCAGCGTGTCGAACGCGCCAGCGAGCCCGGCGACACGATCGTGACTCACTGCATCGCCGCCGAAGAGCCCCGTCGACCACGAGGAGAGCCCCGCCTTCGCGAGTGCGCGAGCGTTCGAGCGCGCGTGCGACTCACGCAATGGACCGATCCCCGCGACGCGCCCCACGCCACGTGCGTGCGCGCGCGCGACGAACTCGACGATTCGCCGATGCGACATCGCGTCGTCACCGCTGAAGAGAATGTCGCCGTTCGCCGCGTCGATTCGCGCGAGCACATCGTCGTCGCGTCCGTTCGTACGTCGTGCGCTGACCGGCTCGCTCGATCGGTGGCAGAACACGCACGCGCGATCGCACACGCTCGGCACGTCGATCACGACGTCGCCACCGCGGGACCCACTTGACGGCAGCGATACGCTCGTCGGCTCGAAGCCTCGACCCCGTCGCGCATGGAGCGTGCGCGCAGCTTCGACGACGATGCGCTTCACCCGCGGATCATCCAGCGCACCCCACACGCGCAGTGACGCGCTGCCCAGTTTCACCGGCGCGTTCTCGTCGCGCGCGACGATCTCGACACGACACGCCGCGCCCTCGTCGCCGAACAGAAACCCATCGGCTGTTCGCTCGACGCGATCACCGAGACCGAGCGTTCGTCGCTCGCTCGCTGTCAGCCACCACCACGGCTGCGGCTCGGGATCGTCGTCGAACGGCACGAAGACATCGTACGTGCCGCTTCGTCGATTCGCTCAGCGAAACACGACGAATCTGAGGTGCCTCGGCCGTGATTCTGGGTTACCACCGCGCGCATGGACGTCAGCACGAGCGTTGTCATCGAGATCCCCGCCGAACGGGAGCAGCTCTGGAAAAAGCTCACCGACAGCGAGACGCTTCCGAACATCATCGTCCCGAGGGGAATCATCCCGGGCGTGAAGAAGGCCTACATGGTCGGCGGCGGCGAAGCGCGCAAAGGCTCGATCCGCCGTCTCGTGATGACTGACGGAACCCCGCTCGACGAAGAGTTCGTCGACTTCGAAGCGCCGCGCAAACTTCGCTACACGCTGAAGGGTTTCCGCACGCCGCTCTCGCTCATCGCGAAGACCTGCGAGGGCCAGTGGGTGTTCTCGCCGCTCGGCCACGGCATGACGCGCGTAAGCTGGACGTTCACCGCGCACCTCACGAGCCCGGCCGCTGCACCCGCGGCCCTCCCGGTGATCAAGGTCTTCATGAAGCAAGCGATGCAGTCGTCTCTCGCAGCATTGAAAGCGAGCGTCTGACAAACGCAGCGCGGCCTTGAGCTCGTCGTGTCAGGAAGCGAGTCTTGACACTGCACAGGGTCGGAGTACAGTCCGCACCCCTCGCGGAATGCCGCCGACACACACGTGTCGGAAGTGCTGGCAACCCCGAGTTTTTCCCCTCGAATCATTCGTTGTTTCAGGAGTCCGGACCAAGATGCCGACGATCAACCAGCTGGTGCGCAAGGGTCGCACCGTGACCGCGTGGAAGACCGCGTCGCCCGCGCTGCGCGAGTGCCCGCAAAAGCGTGGCGTTTGCGTTCGTGTGTACACGACGACGCCGAAGAAGCCGAACTCAGCGCTTCGCAAGGTCGCCCGCGTGCGCCTCACGAACCAGATGGAAGTCACGGCGTACATCCCGGGCGAGGGACACAACCTCCAGGAGCACTCGGTGGTGCTCATCCGTGGCGGCCGCGTGAAGGACCTCCCCGGCGTTCGCTACCACATCGTTCGCGGAACGCTCGACGCCGTCGGCGCGGCGGGTCCGTCGAATACCAACAAGAAAGAACGCTCGCAGGGGCGCTCGAAGTACGGCGTCAAGCGGAAGAAGGGTTGATCGATGCCCCGTCGTGGTGAAGTTCCGAAGCGCAAGCTCATTCCGGATCCGAAGTACAAGGACCGCCTCGTCGCGAAGATGACGAACACGGTGATGCTCTCTGGCGAGAAGTCGATCGCCGAACGCATCGTGTACGGCGCGTTCGACATCATCCAGGAGCGCTTCAAGGAAGATCCCTTGGAAGTCTTCCGCAAGGCGCTCGACAACGTGAAGCCGAAGGTGGAAGTGAAGAGCCGCCGCGTCGGTGGCGCTACCTACCAGGTGCCGGTCGAGGTCCGCCCCGAGCGCCGTGTGTCGCTCGCGATGCGCTGGCTCGTGAACTACAGCCGTTCGCGCGGCGAGAAGAGCATGGACGAGCGCCTCGCGGCAGAACTCGTCGAAGCCGCTCAGGGCCGTGGCAACGCGGTCAAGAAGAAGGAAGACACCCACAAGATGGCGGACGCGAACAAGGCGTTCGCTCACTACCGCTGGTAATCGGATGGTGGGCGCGATATACGCGCGCCCGTCCCGAGTCCGCGGATCATCGTTGGGGCGCGTTCGTCGCGTCCGAGTTGATGGAGAGTCAGACCGAGTAATGGCGCCGACGACATAATACGACCAGGGCCGTGCGATCCCCGAGGGGATCGGTTGAAAGAGCGGTCTGAGCGTGAGCCCCGACCGCGGGCTCGAGCCCTTGTCGTAACCCTTCTGGGTCCATAGCGCGCTTTCCGAAGGTGAAAGCGCCAGCGGCCTGGAAGGGTTTCGTCCGTGTAAAGGGTTCCGCGCCAGACCAGCGAGTTTCAACCGAAGCGCGAGCCACATTCGCGCGAGAGCAGGAGAGAGCAGTGCCCCGCGATATTCCGATCGAGCGCTACCGCAACTTCGGCATCATGGCCCACATCGATGCCGGCAAGACCACGGTCTCCGAGCGAATCCTTTATTACACCGGCAAGATCCACAAGATCGGCGAGGTGCACGAAGGCGCAGCGACGACCGACTGGATGGAGCAGGAGCAGGAGCGCGGCATCACGATCACCGCCGCCGCGATCACCTCGTTCTGGAAGCCCACGTTCGGCGCGCTCAAAGATGTCTCGCATCGCGTGAACATCATCGACACGCCCGGACACGTGGACTTCACCATCGAAGTGGAGCGCTCGCTCCGCGTGCTCGACGGTGCGGTTGCAGTGTTCGACGGCGGCAACGGTGTCGAGCCGCAGTCGGAGACGGTGTGGCGCCAGGCGGACAAGTACAAGGTTCCGCGCCTCGCGTTCATGAACAAGATGGACAAGATCGGCGCCGACTTCAAAATGTGCGTCGAGTCGATGCGCGAGCGTCTCGGTGCCTTCCCGGTGCCGATCCAGATGCCGCTCGGCGAAGAAGACAAGCACCGCGGCGTGATCGACCTCGTTCGCATGAAGGCGATCTCGTTCGACGACGAGTCGAAGGGCTCGCGTTTCGACGTGATCGACATTCCCGAAGAGTTCAAAGACGAGGCCGAAGACCTTCACCAGAAGCTCATCGAGGCCTGTGCCGACGTCGACGACGCCATCATGGAGAAGTTCCTCGAAGGCGATCTCACGAAGGTCACCGTCGAAGAGATCCAGCGCGCGATCCGCAAGGCGACCATCACGTTCAAGTTCGTTCCGGTCCTGTGCGGCTCGGCGTTCAAGAACAAGGGCGTTCAGCAGCTGCTCGACGCGGTTGTGACGTACCTCCCGTCGCCGATCGACATCCCCCCGGTCAAGGGCAAGCACCCGGACACGGGCGCGGAGATGGTTCGTGAAGCCCGCGACGACGCGCCCTTCAGCGCGCTCGCGTTCAAGCTCATGAACGACAAGTTCGTCGGCAACCTGACGTTCTTCCGTACCTACTCGGGCACGCTCGAGTCGGGCTCGGGCGTTCTCAACTCGACCCGCAAGAAGAACGAGCGCATCGGCCGCTTGCTCCTCATGCAGGCGAATGACCGTGAGGACATCAAGGACGTGTTCGCAGGCGTCATCGCCGCGGCCGTCGGTCTGCGCGACACGCGCACGGGCGACACGCTCTGCGACGACCGCCAGCCGATCGTGCTCGAGTCCATGACGTTCCCGGAGCCGGTCATCGAGATCTCGATCGAGCCGAAGACCAAGGCCGACCAGGACAAGATGGGCGTCGGTCTGCAGCGCCTCGCGTTCGAAGATCCTTCGTTCCGCGTGACGTCCGACGAAGAGTCGGGTCAGACGATCATCAAGGGCATGGGCGAACTCCACCTGGAGATCATCGTCGACCGCTTGAAGCGTGAGTTCAAAGTCGAGGCGAACACCGGCAAGCCGAAGGTCGCCTACCGCGAGACCATCAAGAAGAAGGTCGAGCAGGACTACAAGCACGCGAAGCAGTCTGGTGGGCGCGGTCAGTACGGCCACGTCGTGATCGAAGTGTCACCCGGCGAAAAGGGCACGGGCTACGTCTTCGAAGACGACATCAAGGGCGGCACGATCCCGAAGGAGTTCATTCCGGCGGTCGACAAGGGCATCGCGGGCGCGATCACGCGCGGCGTGCTCGCCGGCTACCCGATCATCGACGTGCACGTGCGTCTCTTCTACGGAAGCTACCACGACGTCGACTCCAGCTCGGCGGCGTTCGAAATCGCGGGCTCGATCGCGTTCCAGGAAGCCTGCAAGAAGGCCGGCATCTTCTTGCTCGAGCCGGTCATGGCCGTCGAAGTCGTCACCCCGGAGCAGTTCATGGGTGAAGTCATCGGCGACTTGAACTCGCGGCGCGGTCAGATCCAGGGTCAGGACATG
>CBIHQZ010000265.1:0-7802 GCA_966212315.1 uncultured Myxococcales bacterium | reverse complement strand
ACGGCTTCGAGACCGAGCGCCAGCGATGCGACCAGTGCTGTCAACGAGCCCACCGCAGCGAGCGCGTGGAGCACGGGATAGAGCCGCACGAAGACGAGCGCGTGAGCGATGTAGAGCAGCGCACTCGTGCCGAGCAGCGCGAAAGCGCTCCATCCGGGCCAGCGATCGACGCGCGTCGCGATCGCGGCCCAGCGTGGAACGAGCAATTGCGAGAGCCACGCGAACAGTGCCGCCGTTGCGAGGATGGCCCACGGACGCGCGGGTGAATGGCGCATCGCGGTGCCGGAGAAGAGCCCGAAGCCGGCGATCAGTCCGAACGCGATGACCAGTCCCTGCGCGATTCCGTTGCGCCAGCGTGGCTCGAGCGACGCGATCCGGTCGACGACCCAGGCCACAGCCGTCACGACGACGCCGAGAACCAGCGCGAGCACACTCGCGAGCGTCAGTGCGAAAACGAAGCGTGCGCCGCGCGATGGGAGCCACTCGCCGTGCCACCCCATCGCGAGTCCCGCGTCGACGAAGCCGACCCCTGCCCCGGCCTCGACCGCCGCGATGCACCAGCGCCGCCAACGACCCGTCATCGCCGCGTCCATCGTCACGCCGCGGGGCGATCGATCACTTGAACGCGACCGAGAGCACTTCGTACGTACGCGTTCCGCCTGGCGTACGAACCTTCACTTCGTCACCCACTTCGCGGCCGATCAGCGAACGCGCCAGCGGTGACGTGACCGAGATCGAGCCCCCTTCGAGGTCTGCTTCGACGGGGCCGACGATGCGGTATTTCACTTCTTCGCCCGTCTCGCTGTTCGTGAGGTGCACCGTCGCGCCGAACGCGACCTTGCCCCCCGAGAGCTTGGACGGATCGATGACTTCCGCGCGTGCGATCGCGTCGTCGAGGAACTCGATGCGCCCTTCGATGAACGACTGCTTCTCGCGCGCTGCGTGATATTCGGCGTTCTCCGAGAGATCACCGTGTTCGCGGGCGGTCGCGATCTCGCGGATGATGCTCGGACGGTCGTTTTCCCGGAGCTTTTTCAGTTCGTCCTTGAGACGTCGATAGCCATCGGGGGTCATCGGGATCGTCGGGAGCATGGTCCGCGGTCTTAGCAAACGCGTTCGAGGCCGCCAATAGGCTGCCGCATGCGCAGTGCTATCCGTGGGTGGCGGGAACGGCCGCGACGGGCGGAATCGGCAGCGGCGGGCAGCGGAGATGCAACAATCCGGGCTCCCCGCGCTCGCCGCGCAGCAACACCCACGGACGGGTTGCGTCACCGCCGAACGGAACTTCGCCACGAAGCATCGGTTCCGGGTTCGCGGCGCGAAGCATTCGCCCGTCCGGTTCGGCCGCGCGACGCCACGACGTGATCGCGTCGCCTTGTCGCTCGTTCCAGAACACCGTCGCACCGCCGCGTTCGTCGACGACGATGGCGCTGGGGCCCGACGGATTGCCGTCACGATCGGACACGTACACCGGAGACGCGCTCGGATGGAGATCGACGCCGAGTCGCATCAGCGCGACGAGTCCGCCGTCGCCTTGTGATTCCTGGTCGGCATCGCCCGCGACGCGATACGCCACCCACGTCGCGTCGCCCGCGCTCGCGAGACGCACGCCGAAGCGATTGCCCGGCCCCGGGCTGATCTGGACGGGCGCGCTCGAGGGCTCTCCGTTCGCAGCGAGTCTGCACACGAAGACGTCGGCGGTCGTGGCATTCGCGATGACGTCGTCTACCTCGTGCGCGACGAGCCACGCCATCACCAGCGTGCCGTCGGCACGGGCGACCACGACTGGATCGCTCGCGTCCTGATCGGGTGTCGTGAGTGCTCGCGGTTGGGGCGACGCGATCGAACCTGCGCGTGCTGTCGCGAACGAAACGTATTGCGTCATCACCGACGAGATCTCGGGCGTGATCGAATCGGTCCACGCGATGACGAGTCCGGTGCTCGTCGTGGCGAGTGCGATGTCGAACACGTCGTCGTTCGCCTCGGGCGTCGTGAACAACTCGGTGGCGATGCCGTCGTGCACGCGCATCACGCGATGCGAGCGCGTCGCGCCACGTTGCACCGGGATCGCCACGAAGGCTTCGTTCGTCGCCGCTGCGAGCGCAGGAACTTGGATGTCGCCCTCGCCCGTCGCGACGCGAACCGGCTCGCCCGACGGCGGCTGAACCACCACCGTAGCGGTGCTGCGTTCGATCCATGCGAGCCAGAGCGCGCTGTCGCGAGCGACCGCGACGGTCCCATCCACCGGCGCGGTCACCGGGAGGTATCGCGGCGCATCGGCGGTACACGGCGATGCGGGGACGATCCTTCGTGCGCCGGCATCGCGCGCTGCGGCGCCACGCTTGGGATCATCGTCGTTCTCTTGCATCGGCGGTGTGGACGGTGCCGACATCGGATCCGGGGCGGTCGGCGTTCGACGACACGCCGCGATGATACCCGCGCTCCCCAGGCACATGGCCGAGGCGGTCAGGACGCGGATCGCAACGTCGGCAGCACGCATGACGGCGCGGAAGCCTACGCGAGCACGAGTCGATGTGTCGCGCGTGAATGCGGTAGCCTTCCCGCATGCATCACCTTGCCGTTCGTTCGCTGCCGCTTCGTGCGCTCTGGTGCGTCTCGTCGATCTTGATCGCATGCACCGGAACACCGGTCACGCAGGACGCGAACAACGCCGACGCGTCGGACGTCGCGACAGACGCGTTGCCGATGACCGACACGCCCGTGATCATGATGGACGTCGCGCCGGTCACGCCGATGGCGATGTGGCAACTCCCGCGGTCGGGCCCGAATGCGTTCGCGCTGCCCTGGCCGAGCGATGTCACGCTTTACAGCGACGGCACGGCCAATCTGCACTTCGTGCCGAACACGGTGAACAACCCGTTCGTCACCCACTACGAGGACGCGCTCGATCACCGCCTCGCGGGATTCTCGCCGGTGGCATCGACGTTCTTCCGGTTCACCGTGCCGATCGACACCACGACGCTACCTGCGAACGAGGCGAGCACGATCGAAGCCTCGTCGACGATTCAGCTCATCGATGTCGACGCGAACTCGTCCGAGCGGGGAACGCGCCATCCATGTCAGTGGTATTTCCGCGAGACGAGCAGCCGTTATTGGACGCCGAACACGCTCGCGATCGCGCCGTCGTACGGCTTCCCGCTTCGCCCCCGCACGCGCTACGCGCTCGTCGTCACGCGCGGCGTGCATCCCCGCACCGGAACGTTTCTCCGCGACGCGGATCTCGACGCAGTGCTCGCGTCGTCGGGCGGTGATGCAAACGTCGCAGCGGCGCGCGCGATCCACGAGCCGGCCGTCACCGAAGTCGAGGCGCTCGGCATTCCGCGCGATCAGATCCTGTCGATCGCGGTGTTCACCACCAACGATCCCGCGAGCGAGTTGTTCCGCGCGGTCGAACGTGTGCGCACCTACGACGCACCGATGTTCCGCGACATCGCGCGCACGTACATGTCCGCGGCGTACGTTCGCTACGACGGGCACTACGGCCCGAACCCGATCTTCCAGTCCGGCGCGCAGCCGTACGACACGCCCGGCACCGGCGATTTCATCGTCGACGCGAACGGCGTTCCGCAAGTGCAGGATCATCAGGACTTCGCCTTCACGCTCACCACGCCGCCCGGGGAGCCGCCCGCGAATGGTTGGCCGATCGTGATCTACGCGCACGGTACCGGCGGCGACTCGACATCGTTCGTCAGCGACGGCACCGCGCGATCACTCGCGGCGCAGGGCATGGCGGTCTTCGGTTTCGATCAGATCTTCAACGGCGCGCGCGCCATCGGCGGACCCGCGCAGGCCCCCGTGCAGTTCTTCAACTTCACGAACCCGCTCGCCGGTCGGAACAACAACCGCCAGGCTGCCATCGATCTCGCGCAGGCGGGTCGCATGGTGCGTTCGATGCGCATCCCGTCGAACGTCTCGCTCTCGGGCGCCGAGGTCGCGTTCGATCCCGCGCACGTGATGTTCTTCGGGCATTCACAGGGCGGGCTCAACGGGCCTCTCTGGCTCGCCGCCGAGAATGGCGCGGGCGCTGCCGTGCTCTCGGGCGCAGGCGGAACGTTGGCGCTGTCGATCACTCAGAAGACCGAGCCGATCAACGTGCCGCAGGTGGTCGCCGTCGTGCTCGGCCTCCCGACCGCGAGCGCGCAGCAAGAGCTGGTGCCGTTCCATCCCGTCATCGCGCTCGCGCAGACCGTCGTCGATGTCGCGGACCCGGTAAACTACGCGCGATACATCATTCGCGAACCGCGCACGGGCAATCCGCCGCGGCACATCTATCAGACCGAAGGCTTCGTCGATCACTACGCGCCCGATCAGGGCATCGAGTCGGTCGCCATGGCGATCGGCCTGCCGCTCGTGGGCGCGGTGCTTCACCCGGTCGCGACGTACGGGCTGACGGGACAACCGATGCTCACGCCGCCCGTAAGTCTCAACCTCGCCAACGCGATGGCGACCGGCGGCTGGCAGCAGTTCGAGATGCAGGCCGGCAGCGACGGACACTTCGTGGTGTTCGACATCCAGGAAGCACGCGATCGCGCGGCTGGCTTTCTCGGCACGTACGCGCACGACAGCGCGGGTGGACCGACGCTCCCCTGACGATCGGGCTTACTCCGCGGGGGGTTCGGCGATCAGCGGGTGTGCGGGATCGGGACGATGGCCGATGTCGCACGCCCACAGTTCGACGTCGCTGTGATCGCGTCGCGGCGTCTCGACCTGGCGCTCGAACGGAATCGTCGGGAGCAATCGCCACCCTTCGTTCGTGAGCACCACGCCTTCGATCCACGCGCCCCAGTACCCGCCCGGTTCCGCGCCGACGATGAGCAATCGATCGACGACGATGCCGCGCGTGCGAAGTCCATCGGGCCCGTTCGGTTCGGCGACGCGGGCGCCGCGCGCACAGAATCCGAGCAATGGTGCGTTCGCGAACGCGCGGAATCGTTGCCAGCGCGTTTCGCCGGGCGCGGGGGTGAGACCGACCGGCAGTCGATCGATGCGTTCGCGACCTTCGCTCGTGAACATTGCGTGCACGTCGTTCGCGCGCAATCGCAGCGCGAGGAGCCCTTCGGATCCATCGCGCGTGAACGTGCGATGAAGCGCGAGTGCCGCACCGGTGAGCGCTCGTTCTGCCCACGCGGGATCGAGGGTTCCGCGCTCCGCGCCACTTTCGACGGGAGCCGACGGACGCAACGAACTCCCGGTGCCGGCCGCACATCCGCCGATTGCGCACGATGCGGCGATCAGCGCGAAGAGTCGACGCACCACTCGATCAGCTCCCGCCGCGGCGCGTGTAGCGCGAAACGAAGGCGTCGTACTCCGCAGCGCTCGGCGGATCGATCGTGATCTCGAGACGAACACGCTCGGCCGCCTGCGTGCAGCGCGTCACGATCGCGGTGCCGTCGTTCGATCCTTGCGCGATGACATTGCCATTCGCAGCGCGCAGCGTGAGCGACACGGTCGGCAGACCCGCTCCGGCCGAGACCGCGAAGCGCGTGCAGACGTTGGCGGCGAGATCGGCTTCACGTGTTCGGAGCGCACGCGCGCCGATGTTCACTCGTTCGGGTGCTCCCTCTGCGTGCCATCCGGCCACGACCTGACCGATGTTGGTCGCCATCGCTTCCGAGACCGCGACCCGATCGGCGCCGCCGGTCCACGCGGGCGGTGGATTGCCGGTGGCGGTGAGCAATGCGGCGTCACCGGTTCCTACTTCGGCGCGCAAACGAACCAGCACTTCTTCGCGAGTCGATGGACAGAGCACGGCGATGGATGACGATCCGTGAAAGGTTCCGCGCGCGAGGAAGTCGCCATTCGTGGCTGCGTTGGCTGCGATCCCCATTCGTCCGAGCCCGCGACCCACCGGTGCGGCGATGGCCGTGCATCGACCCGCCTCGAGCGTCACGCGCTGATCGTGCGATTCGCCCGGTGCGAAAGCGGTCGTCGGCGATGTGGTGGGATGCGCGAAGCCCTGTGACTCGAGCATCGCGCGCGTTGCTTCGATCGACTGCGGCAATGCCGTCGAAGATGCCTGCCACGCCATTCGCTCGCCGAGCCACAACGTGTTCGCGCCGCCGACCGATGCAGCGTCCGCGGCGAACGACTGAAGGAACACCACGCCGGATGCCGGACGTGCGCGGATCTCGACTTGGAGCGAACCCGCCGAGGCAGGGCACAGCTGCACGAATGCATCGCGCTCGGGGCGGATGTCGCGCGCGATCTCTTCGCCGTCGGCGTCGAACACGCTGAGATCGACGTCGTTCAGCGACCCCTCGGCGAGCGCTGCGTACGTGTAGCAACGGTCGGCCGTGACGGTCACGGGATAGCGAATCGATCCCGGTGCGGTGAACGTCGCGCGAATCGTGTCGGCGTTCGGAACGAATCCGCGACGACCGATGCCTTCGCGCAACTCGCTCAAGCGCCGCTCGGCATCCGACCCGTTGTTGTTCGTCGAGAGTGCACTCCCCGGGTGACCACCGATCGCGCGTGCGACGGCTTCGAGTCCGTGACGGTCGCTGCGATACGCCGCGATCGCGTACGCGCCGTGTCCTTCGCTCGCGTTCGAGTCGCTCACGAACGTCTCGATCACGTGATAGTAGCGGCGCGGTTCGGTGGCGCAGATCTGAACGGTCGGATGCGGGTCGTTCTCGATGTCTTCGACGACGACGGTTCCGTCGGCATCGAACAGATGCGCATCGAGGTCGTGAATGCTGCTCGACGCGATCGCGATGATCGAAAGGCAACTACCGGCCGGCACGTCGATGGGCGTCGTGACGTTGCTGCCATGCGTGATGAATCCCGACGAGACGATGCCGTCGTACTGCACGCCCTGCGAACCGAGGGTGCGCGCGAGACTGTCGAAGCGCTCGGCGAGTTGCGGCGACGCGGGTGCCGCCACTGACGAACGGCCCCCGCCGCCCGCGCGAGGCCCGCCGACGTCGTGTCCTCCGCGAACGTGACCGCCACGCGCACCGCCACACGCCGATGCCATTGCCGCCAGACTCAACGCGCCGAGCGTTCGAACACTCATCGACACCATGCACTCCGTTCCCGTTGCAACGACGCGCGGCTTCAACGCGACACCGCCGTCGTCCGCGCACTCTCGAGCGCGACCACGCCGAATTCCCCGCGTCCGCCCGCGCCTCGCACTTCCACCCGCGCGTGCTGGGTGCGGTTCGCGCAGTGCCAGATGTGCGCGACCTCGCGTGTCGCCGTATCCGACGCAACGATCGCTCCGTGATCGTCGACGAGCGAGAGATCCACGCCGGCCAGCATCTCGTTCGCCGCCGCGCCGAACAGGTAGCAACGCCCCGCGCGAAGATCGACCGGGACCGCATACGGCACGCTCGGAACGATTCCCGCGCGCACAGCGGGGAACATCATGGTCATTCCGTGCCGTCGCCCCTCGGCCGTGAGTTCCAGCGTGTTCGCGCGCTCGCGACCGATCATGTCGGGCGGCAATTCCACCGGCGGATCGAGCGCGAGCACGGCAATCGCGAAGTCACCAGCGCCCGAGTACATGCGCACCTGGATCTCGTGCGAGCCCGAGGTCACCGGGCACGTGCGAATGGCCGGGTGATTGTCGGTGGCTTCGTCTTGCGCGAGGGCGCGACCACTCGGCGACATCAAGAGCAGATCGAGATCGTCGACGCCCGGACCACCCGCCGCGACGATCGCGTAGCAGTGCCCCGCTTGCAGTTCGAACTCGTGCGCGTCTTGATGCCCTGCTTCCAATTGGCCCGTGATCGCCTCGCCCACACGCCGATATCCGAGCGGTGAAAATCGCTGAATCAATC
>CBIHQZ010000264.1:0-7832 GCA_966212315.1 uncultured Myxococcales bacterium | reverse complement strand
CGCGATCGACCTCGCGCGCGACGGCATCGTGGATGATGTAGACCGAGTCGATGCCCTTGTATTGCGAGCGGAGCCACGTATCGATCCAGAAGGACTCGATGCGAACGATCTCTTTCTGCTCGTCACCCATCGAGCCCGACACGTCCATCATGTAGACGATGACCGCGTTGGCGACCGGCGTGTTCTCGGTGTTCCAGCTGCGGAAGCGCTTGTCCTCGCGCACCGGCACCACTACCGGGCGCGCCGGATCGTAGCGACCCGATGCGATCTGTCGTTTCAGCGCTTCGCGATACGTGCGGCGGAAGTGTTTGAGTGACTCGGGGCCGGTGTGGCGAATGCCGGTGTACTTGTCGCGCGACGAAACGATCTGGCGCTTGCCGCGATTCTCGATGCGCGGGAGTTGCAACTCTTCGCCGAGGATCGCCGCGAGTTCTTCGAGGGTGACTTCGACTTCGAGCGCGTGCTGCCCCGCGTCCTTGCCGGCTTTGCCCTGCCCGTCGCCGTCGCCTGGCTGGCCACCGACCGGATCGCCCGCATCGCCCTCGCCTTGCCCGACGCCGCCGGTGTTCTTCTCACCGAAACGAAACTGCGGGATGTCGATCTGCGGGACCGGGATGCTGACGTTGTCTTTGCCTTGTCGCGCGATCAACTCGCCGTGCGAGATGTAGCGTTTCAGGTTCTCGCGGATCTTGCCGCGTACGATGTCTCGGAAGCGGCCGTGGTCCTGATCGATGTTGAGTGCCACGCGTGAAGTCTACACTGCGCGCGTCGCAATTCACGGAACCACGAATCGCGCGGTGTGCGAGCGCAGCGTGCGCGCGAGATGATTCCCGGCGGGTGAACCCGCGGCAACGACTCCGAAGCGTCGACTGCGCGAAGCTTGTAGTCACTGCGAGTTGTTGCCTCCGATCTCTTCGGAAGCGACTTCCGGTTTGTTCGATCCGCCATCGCGAGGCTCACGAAGGTGAGGTTTCGGACCGGGCACAACACTCAGCGGATGCGGGTGAGCCGTCCGCGTTTCGCGTCGACAGCGATGATGGCGGTCGAAATCAGCGCGCCGACGACCACGCCGACGACCGGGCCGATGAACCACACGTGACGCAGCGCCCACGCGAAGAGCCATTCGACCCACGAGTTCGGGAGCCAGCCCGGGAGCCACGCGAGCAGCGCGCGCAACGCGACCACGAGACCCGCGGTGCCGAGCAGCGCCGAGGTGATCGTCGCGAGCGCGCACTTGATGAGCGTCCACGTCCATCCGGTGCGCCACGAAGTGCGACGCGCGGTCGACGTCGAAGTGAGGGGCGAAGGGTCGCGGGCGTCGTCGTCGTTGTGCACGGAGTGAAGGCTAGCACGCGGGGTGCGGGGCGCTTTCCCCGGTCGACCCGTGATGGCGCAGCGCAACGAAGCGACAGGCGCTTTCTCGGAATCGTGGCGCCACTCGGCTGAAGCCTAGAACCGCACCAACGCAGGCGTCGAACGTGACGTCCGCGAACCGTCGCCCAGCTGGCCCGCATCGTTCGCGCCCCAACACAGCACCGCCCCGTCGCTGCGCATCGCGCACGAGAACGCATCGCCGAGCGTGAGTGCGGTCGCGTCGCCACCGAGGTCGATCGCAACGCCAGGGTTCGTCGCATCGGGTCCGTTGGCGCCGATCTGCCCGCTCGCGTTGGCACCCCAGCAACGCACGCTGCCATCGGTGAGAATCACGCACGTGTGCGCGCCGCCGGCTGCGATGTGTGCCACGCGATCGACCGACACCGGGAACCATCCGTCGCGCGAGGTGAACGAGCCGTCACCGAGCTGGCCGTGATCGTTGGCGCCACGACAGAGCACGCGTCCTTCGTTCGAGACCGCGCACACGTGCCCTGTGCCGACGGCGACTTCGGCGGTGACCGGCCACGACGAGTTCGCGTTGTTCGGGAGGCACCATGTGGGCGCGGTGTTGTTCAGCGTGCCGACGCAGCGAAACGATCCGTCGGCGGATAGACCGCACCAGAAGTCACCGCCTGCGGCGATCGAGCGCACGTTGGCGAACTCTTCGACGGCGCGCGGCCTCGCGTCGAACGGCGCGCGTCGCGAGTCGCCGAGCTGGCAGAGCGCGTCGTCGCCGAAGGTCATCACGCGGCCGTCGTTGGTGGCGAAGACGGTGTGCGCGCGGCCGAGCGCCATCGCGGAGATTTCGTATTCGATCGCGCGCACCGGCTGTGTGGTTGCGTTCGTGGTGCCGTCACCGAGTTCGCCGTGCTCGTTCGATCCCCAGCAGAAGATCCCGCCGCCCGGGCCTTGTCCGCAGGCGTGACCGCCGCCGGCCGAGAGCCGCGCCGCGCCGTCGGGAAGATGCGTGTTCACGGGGAGCGGGCTGTCGACCGTGCGCGTGCCGTTGCCGAGTTGCGAGTGCTCGTTCGCGCCCCAGCAACGCGTGCTCGCATCGCGCATCGCGGCGCAGGCGAAGCGCGAACCGGCCGCGATGGACAGTGCGCGAACGACGGATGCGTCGGGCGCATCCGGGGCCGCATCGCGAGCCGGCACCCGAAGTTCGCTGCGCGCGCCGCACGCGGAAAGCGGCATGACGAACGCAATCGCGAACAAAGCGCACTTCATCGGGGACGGTATTAGCTTTCTTGCATTTCGCAGATCGCAATTTTCGCCGCTAAATCAGGGGACCGCGACGTCGCGGTCCGGCGGACGCGGCCGCGACCAACCTGACCGCTGCGAACAACTATTGGAAATCGCAGAATAAAGCGCCAAATGACAGAAAGCTAATACCGTCCCCCTCACCGACGTTCGAGGATTTCGAACTGCACGCGGCGATTGCGCTGATGGCAATCCTCGCTGCCGTCCTCGCAAAGGCGATGGGTCGCGCCGACGCCGGCCGACTCGAGACGCTCGGGTGCAACGCCGCATTGCACGAGCGCGCGCGCAACGGCGGCAGAACGGTACGCGGACAACTCTTGATTGAAGTCGGCACTCCCGCGCTCGTCGGCGTGGCCTTCGACGCGCACGCGCACGATCTCGGGATGCGCCGCGAGGTAGGTGCACATCTCGCCGATGGCCGTGCGCGTATCGGAACGCAGGCGATGCGACGCGTTGTCGAACATGACGTGGTTCCCGATTTCTTCCATGCGCCGTTCGTTCGCCGTCGGCGGCGGCGATGCGACCGGCGGCGTGTCGGCACATCCGTCGTCGTCTTCGAAGCCGTTGCGCGTCTCGGCCTGGTCGGGGCAGCGATCGGTCGCGTCGGGGAATCCGTCGCCGTCGTTGTCGGGGTCGGGGCAGCCGTCGTCGTCGCGGAATCCGTCGCGGTCTTCGGGTTGCGTGGGACAGCGATCGTTCGGGTCGGGCACGCCGTCGCGATCGGTGTCCGCGGGTGGCGCGTTGTCGTTCGCACCCGTCGTGCTCGTTTCGTTCGCGGCGGAGGCCGGGACGTTGAGCGCGATGGTGATGCCCGCGAAGAGCAGGTGCGCGTCGTCGGGCGAGGGTTGGTCGTCGGGCTGGTAGATCCACTGGTAGCGCACCGCGGGCCCGATGCCGAACCACGAGACCGGACGGAAGAGCCATCCGATGCCGGCGTCGAGCGTGAAGCGTTGCAATGGACCCGTGACGGCCAGGCCTGCGTTGACGTCGACAAAAGGTCCGCCGAGCGCGCCGTGGCTCACGAGCGGCGCGAAGCGCAAGCCGCCTTCGAACGAGTACATGCGACCCGGCCCGTCGTTGTTGTTCGCGACGAGCCACACGTTGCCGAGACTCGCCTGCACGTGAAGTGGCCCTACGACTCGCACCGCGAAGCGCCCGATCACATCGCCGCCCGGACCGAAGCGCGACGCCTGTTCACCGGTGAGTACAAAGGCGGCGCCGCCTTCGACGTGAAGCGAGAAGCGGTCGATGACCTGCGCGTTCGCGTCACGCGTCGCGACGAGGGACGCGAGCGCGAGTGCGCCGCCAGTGGCGAGACCGATCGTGCGCTTCATCGCGACACCACCAGCGAGTAACCCGAGCAGCTCGTGCCGCCGCCTGCGTGGTACACGCGGATCAGCAGCTGCGTCGGCCATCCGGCGTTGCGAGTCGTGCAGTTCGGCGAACCGCAGCTGTCGAAGAATTGATACGTCGTGAGCGGACTCCCGCACGCGAGGGCATCCGCGCAGGTTTGATGAACCTCGACGCGGTAGTCGTTCGCATCGTTCGTGGCGAACCGCACCGTGATCGTCCCGGGGATGTGCGACTGGAAGTCGGCGTTGCCGGGGAACGTCGCGAGGAACCAGTCGCTCTGGCCCGAGTTCGGCAGTCTTCGATACGGCGTCGTGATCGATTGCCCAGCGTTGAACGAACCGAGTGACGTCGGGAACGAGCAAGTCCCGCTGCTCGTGCCATCGACGCAGATTCCGCCACACGCCGTCTGACCAGCACCGCACGTGATGACGCACGAGCCCGCCATGCACGCGGTTCCCGCCGCGCACACGGTGCCGCAGCCGCCGCAGTTCGCATTGTCGAACTGAAGATTGCGGCACGTGCCGCTGCAGTTCGTGAGCCCTGCCTGGCAGGTGAGCACGCAGTTGCCGCCGCTGCAGCTGGTGCCCGGGCCGCACACGCGGCCGCAGACGCCGCAGTTGTTGTTGTCGGTCGAGAGACTGCGACAGGTGCCGCTGCAGTTCGTGAGGCCCGCCTGGCAGGTGACCTGACACGTGCCCGCCGAGCAGACCGTACCGGACGGGCAGACCGTCCCGCATGCGCCGCAGTTGCTGTTGTCCGTCTGACGATCGCGACACACGCCGCTGCAATTGGTGAGACCCGCGCCGCACGTCGTCTGGCACGTGCCGGCGGAGCAGATCGTCCCGCTCGGGCAGACGGTGCCGCACGCGCCGCAATTGTTGTTGTCGGTCTGCCGATCGCGGCACACGCCGCCGCAATTCGTGAGACCCGTCGCGCACGTGGTCTGACAGGTACCGGCCGAACACACCGTGCCCGCGGCGCAGACCTGCGTGCAGTTGCCGCAGTGCGCGTTGTCGGTCTGCAGGTTGGTGCATGCGCCCGAGCAATTCGTCAGGCCGGCCTGACAAGTGAGACTGCACACGCCCGCCGAACACACGTTGCCGGCAGGACACGGGCGCGCGCAGCCACCGCAGTTTGCGTTGTCGGTTTGATTGTTGACGCACGTGCCGCTGCAGTTCGTGAGGCCCGCGCCGCACGTGGTTTGACACGTTCCCGCCGAGCACACCGTTCCGGCCGCGCACACGCGCGCGCACGCGCCGCAGTTCGAGTTGTCCGAGTTGAGATCGCGACACACGCCCGAGCAGTTCGTCTGCCCGCTCGCGCACGTGACAACGCAGTTCCCGGCGACACACGAAGTACCCGCTCCGCACGCTCGCGCACATGCGCCGCAGTTCGCGTTGTCGGTCTGCAGCGCGCGACACGTGCCCGAGCAGTTCGTGAGCCCCGCACCGCACGTGGTCTGACACGTTCCGGCCGAACACACGGTGCCCGCCGCACAGACGTTCCCGCAGGCGCCGCAGTTGCTGTTGTCGGTGTTGCGGTCGCGACACACGCCCGAGCAATTGGTCAGACCCGTGCCGCACGTGACGCTGCACGTTCCGCTCGAGCACACCGTGCCCGCCGGGCACGCCATCCCGCACATGCCGCAATTGGCGTTGTCGGTGGTCAGCGAACGGCACGTTCCCGAGCAGTCCGTGAGCCCCGCGCCGCACGTCGTCTGACACGTCCCGCCCGAGCACACGGTGCCGGCCGCACACGCGCGACCGCACACGCCGCAGTTCGCGTTGTCGACCGAGAGGTCGCGGCAGGTGCCCGAGCAGTTCGTCGTTCCGGTGCCGCAGGTCGTGCTGCACGTGCTGCCCGAACACACGGTGCCGGCAGCGCACGCGCGAGCGCATGCGCCGCAGTTCCCGTTGTCGGTCGTAAGGTCGCGACACACCCCGCCGCAGTTCGTGAGACCCGCCGTGCACGTCACCGCGCACGTCGAGTTCGAACACACCGTGCCCGACGGGCAGGCGTTGCCGCACGCGCCGCAGTTCGCGTTGTCGCCGCGAAGATCGCGACAGGTGCCGCTGCAGTTCGTGAAGCCCGAGCCGCACGTCACGCTGCACGCGCCGTTCGAGCACACCGTGCCCGCGGGGCAGGCCATGCCGCACATCGCGCAGTTCGCGTTGTCACTACGAAGATCGCGGCAGGTGCCCGAGCAGTTCGTGAGGCCCGCGCCGCACGTGGTCTGACACGCGCCCGCCGAGCACACGGTGCCGGCAGGGCAGGCCATGCCGCACATGCCGCAGTTCGTGTTGCTGCTCGCGAGATCGCGACACGAGCCCGAGCAGTTCGTGAGACCTGCGCCGCACGTGGTCTGGCACGCGCCCGCAGAGCACACGGTGCCAGCGGGGCAGACGTTGCCGCACGCCCCGCAGTTCACTAGGCAGGTGGTGAGATCGCGGCACGTGCCCGAGCAGTTCGTGAGGCCCCCGCCGCACGTGGTCTGGCAGGCCGAGCCCGAGCAGACGGTTCCCGCCGGGCAGGCCATTCCACACGCGCCGCAGTTCGCGTTGTCGCTCGCGATGTCGCGGCAGGTGCCGCCGCAATCGGTGAGACCGGCGCCGCACGAGACGAGACACGACCCCGCGCTGCACACCGTACCGGCCGCGCAGACGCGACCGCAGGTGCCGCAGTTCAAGTTGTTGCTCTGCAGATCGCGACAGGTGCCCGAGCAGTTCGTCAGCCCCGCGCCGCACGATGTCTGACACGTGCTGCCCGAGCAGACGGTGCCCGCTGCGCAGACGTTGCCGCACGCGCCGCAGTTCAATCGGTCGGTCGTGAGATCACGACACGAGCCCGAGCAGTTCGAGAGGCCGCTGCCGCACGAGGTCTGGCATGTGCCGCCCGAGCAGATCGTTCCTGCCGCGCAGACGTTTCCGCACGCGCCGCAGTTGTTGCGATCGGTGCCGAGATCGCGGCACGAGCCCGCGCAGTTCGCGAGGCCCGGCGTGCACGAGATCAAACACACGCTGCCGCTGCACACTTCGCCGGCGCCGCAGATGTTCCCGCACGAACCGCAGTTGTTGCGGTCGGTGGTGATGTCACGACAGGTGCCGCCGCAATCGGTGAGGCTCGCGCTGCACGAGAGCTGACAAGTTCCGCCCGAACACACCTGCCCGGCGCCGCACGCGCGGCCGCACGCGCCGCAGTTCGCGCGATCGGTCGTGAGGTCGCGACACACGCCGCTGCACGCGGTGGTGCCCGTCACGCAACTCGTCTGGCACATGCCCGCGGAGCAGACCGTTCCCGACGGACACGCAACGCCGCATGCGCCGCAGTTCGAGTTGCTGGTCATCAGATCGCGGCAGCTTCCCGAGCAATTCGTAAAGCCCGATCCGCACGAGACCTGGCAGGTGCCGCCCGAACACACGCTGCCCGCCGCGCACGCGTTGCCGCACGCGCCGCAGTTCGCGCGATCGGTCGAGAGATCGCGACAGGTGCCACCGCAGTTGTTCAGCCCTGCGCCGCACGAGACCTGACATGTTCCGCCCGAACACACGGTGCCGGCCGCGCACACGTTGCCGCACGCGCCGCAGTTCGCGCGATCGGTCGAGAGGTCGCGACACGTCCCCGAGCAATCCATTAGACCGGTGCCGCACGACACCTGACAAACGCCCGTCGAGCAGATCTGTCCGGCCGCGCAGCCGTTGCCGCACGACCCGCAATTGCCACGATCGCTCTGCAGGTCGCGACACGTTCCCGAGCAATTGGTCTGACTCGCTGCGCACGTGACCTGGCAGCTGCCGCCGGTGCACACGGTGCCCGAGGGGCATGCGATGCCGCAGCCGCCGCAGTGA
>CBIHQZ010000263.1:0-7846 GCA_966212315.1 uncultured Myxococcales bacterium | reverse complement strand
CGCCGACCCCGCGATTCGCGGATTCGTCGTGTCGCAGCCGCGCCCGGGTTCGCTCACGGTGCTGAGCACACCCGACAATCAACCGCTCCTCTCGCACTGGTTCGTCGGACTCGGGCAGGTGGCCACGCTGACCACTGCGACGACGAGCCGCTGGGCCGACGGGTGGCGCACGGGCGAAGGCTTCCGCCGTCTGTTCGGTCAGATGGCGTGGGAAATGATGCGCGTGCAGACCGAGGACAATCTCGAGCTGCACGTCGAGAACGTCGCCGGTCGTGCCGATGTTCGCCGCGTCTCGATCGTCGCGCCCACGACCGCCAGCGAGCATCCTCCGATCGTGTCGATCTCGCGCGGACGACGCGACGGCGTGCGACTCGACGTGCATCCCGCCGCGCCCGGTGTGTGGACGGCGAACGTCGCGCTCGAGAATGGTTTCGTCGTCGATGCGCGCCTGCCGACCTCGCGTGAGCCCACGGTCGCCGGTGGCGCGGAAGTCCCGTACGCCCCCGAATACCGCGCATTCGGCGCCGACATGCCGACGCTCGCCGCCATTGCCGCGGCCGGCGGCGGTCGCGTGATCGATCGCCTCGACCGCGCGCTCGACGACGTTCACCCGATCCGCGTGATGCGCGAGATGCGCACTGCGCTCCTTGTCGCGGCACTCGTGCTCTATCTCATCGGACTCCTCGCGCTCCGCATGCCTCGCGGCTTCCGTCTGATGAATGCGCGCCGGCGCGTCACCGTCGATGCTTCGTCCGCCGCTCCGACCGAGTCGTCCGACGACCCGGCCGCTCGCGCTTCGTGATCGTGCGATCGTCTTCTCCGAGGAGTTCCGTCATGCGCCACCGCACCTCGATGTTCTTCGCTCTCGCCGCCGCGTCGCTCGCAGCGCTCGCCACGCCGCGTTCCGCGCGCGCGGTCGATCTCATCCGCGACCTCGGCGGCCCCGCGGGCTTTGGCACCGGCTCGCTCGCCGAGAACGACGACAGCTCTTCCAACGCGATCGACATCTCGCGCGCGTTTCCGCAGGGGCTGCGCTACTTCGCCGGCACGTACTCGAGCATCTACGTGAACAACAACGGCAACATCACCTTCCGCGGCGCCGTCGGTCAGTTCACCCCGACGCCGTTTCCGATCGCGGATCAACCGATGATCGCGCCCTTCTGGGCCGACGTGGACACGCGCGGCGGCGGTCGTCCGAATCGCAACGGCGTCTGGTGGGACGTGCGCCCCGGGCAGGTCACCATCACGTGGGCGAACGTCGGGTACTACGGCTCGCATGTGGATCGCTTGAACAGCTTCCAGATCGTGCTGCGCGGCGGGCCCGAAATGGACGAAGGGCAATTCGAAGTCGAGTTCCGTTACGGCCGCTGCGAATGGACTACCGGCGACGCGAGCGGTGGTCACGGCGGCCGCGGTGGCACGCCGGCACAAGCGGGCTTCGATGCAGGCAACCGCCGCGACTCGCGAGTCCTTCCCGGCTCGCGCACAGGCGCGGTGCTGCGTCTCTGCAGCACGTCGAACGTCGGCGAACCGGGCATCTGGCGATTTCTCATCACGAATGGTCGGCCCATGCGCATGCCGGGACCGGGCGAGAGATGAGTTGAATCATTCGTGATCGGTTGATCCGGCCGGAATTGCGCATTCAGATTTTGTTCGTTTGCATCGTCTCTCCAATCGCATTGTCGTTTCGACGGCATTCATCGTCCCGCCCGATCGATCGAAAAAGATCTTCGATTGAATTGCGTGCCGTCGTCGAGTTGTCGATTGAAGCGTCGGCGTGGTACCCGCGTCCCACTCGCTCGCCCTACTTCGCGGCGAATGGAGGAGGTCGATGTCGATGCCCGTCCGTAGACTGCCGGGGCGCGCGCTGCGCCGCGGATTGTTCCTCGTTGCGCCGCTTTTCGCGGCGATTCCAGCACGCGCGGCCCACGCGGATCCCGAGCCGC
Organism: uncultured Myxococcales bacterium; assembly: GCA_966212315.1. Taxonomy (GTDB): domain Bacteria; phylum Myxococcota_A; class Polyangia; order Polyangiales; genus CBIHQZ01. The sequence goes on along the minus strand of CBIHQZ010000263.1, from coordinate 5,900 downwards.
TGATTCGCCGATTCGCCCTTCGTGGCGAACTCGCGATCGGTGCGTCGCTCCCCGACTTCCAGGCGAACGTCCTGCAAGACCGGCTCACCCTCTAGGGCTCGGCGCGCATCGCGTTCAACATCATCGATCCGCTCTCGGTACAGGCGTCGTTCAGCAGCTGGTTTCTGCCCAATTCAATCGGCGGTGGGCAACAATTCTCGTACACGCTCGGTGCACGCTTCGAACCGCGTCTTTTTCGTCTCGGCCGCGGCTTCGTCGAACTGAACGCGGGACTCGGTCAATCGATCTCGCTCCTGCGCTTCACGCTCGATGCAGCGGTCGGCTACGAGTTCGACATCACCCGCTGGTTCGCCGTCGGTCCCGCCGTTCGCTACGGCGTTCTGTTCGCCGCGAACGTCGACTACCCGAGCAACGCGCAATACATCACCGTCGGCGCCGCCGCGACGTTCCGCTTCCCGAGTGCCGAAGCGCGACGCGCGCCCGAAGGCCCGCACGATTCCGACAACGACGGCATCCTCGACCCCGACGACCAGTGTCCGCAGACGGCAGCCGGTGCGACGCCCGATCCAGAACACCGCGGCTGCCCGATGGGCGATCGCGACGGCGACGGCGTGCTCGACGGCGACGACCAGTGTCCGCAGACCCCCGCCGGCGCGCATCCCGATCCCGCGCGGCGCGGCTGCCCCGAAGGCGACCGCGATGGCGACGGCGTCCTCGACACTGCCGATCAGTGCCCCGACGCTGCCGCTGGTGACCACCCCGATCCCGAACGCGCGGGCTGCGCCGACGGCGATGCAGACCACGACGCGGTGCTCGATCACGCCGACCAGTGCCGCACCGAAGCGGCCGGTCTTCATCCCGATCCCGCGCGCGCGGGATGTCCGCTTCCCGATCGCGACAACGACGGCGTTCCCGACGCGACCGATCACTGCCCCGATCAAGCAGGCTCACCGAGCACGAATCCCGTGCGCAACGGCTGCCCCGGCCTCGTGATGATCCATGGCGCGCAGATGCAGATCCGTCAGCCGGTGTTCTTCGCGACCAGTCGCGACGTGATCCTCCCGCGCAGTCGCGCAGTACTCGAAGCGGTCGCCGAGGCCCTTCGCGCAGTGCCGGAGATTCATCGCATGTCGATCGAAGGCAACACCGACGACGTCGGCGACGACCAGCGCAACATGGAACTGTCGCAGCGACGCGCGCAGAGCGTCCTCCGATGGCTCGTCGAACACGGCGTGGAAGAGAACCGACTCGAAGCGCACGGCTTCGGCGAGACGCGTCCACTCGTCCAGGGAGCTACCCCGGCAGCCCGTGCGCAGAACCGTCGCGTGGACTTCCGCATCGTCGATCCGGCTCAGGCCGACGCGCCCGCGGCCCAGTGAAATTACGCACGAACGAAAGAACACGAGAAGCCATGAAACAACTCATTCACGTTTCACTTTTCGCGCTCGCAGCGCTCGCGAGTGCGTGCGGCGCGAATCCGGTGCTCGGCACCGGTGACGGCAGCAACAACAACACCGACTCGGCGATCGACGGCAATCGCGTCGACGGCGCGATCGATGGCAACGGCATCGATGCCCGCACCGACGGCGCGAGCTGCGGGACCGGGCAGACGAGCTGCAACGGCGCCTGCGTGAACCTCGCGAACGATCCTGCCCACTGCGGCACGTGCGCGACGGCGTGCAACGGTCAGCAAGTGTGCTCGGCCGGCGCGTGCATCACGGGCGGATGTCCGACGGGGCAGATGTCATGCAGCGGCGCGTGCGTGAATCTCCAGACCGACTCTGCGCACTGCGGTTCGTGCACGATGGCATGCGCAGCGGGTCAGACCTGCACCGCCGGTGCGTGCGTCGCGAGCGGATGCACAGGCACGCAGACCTCGTGCTCGGGCACGTGCGTCGATCTGCAGACGGACGCCACTCATTGCGGCAATTGCACCACCGCGTGCGGCACCGGCGCATCGTGCGTCGCCGGCGTCTGCGCGATGGTCTGCCCCGGCGGTCAGACGTCGTGCAGCGGCGCGTGCGTGAATCTGCAGAACGACGACCAGCACTGCGGCGCATGTGCGACCGCGTGCCCGACGGGACAGACCTGCACCGCCGGCGCGTGCGTACCGGCCGGCTGTCCGGGCGCGCAGACGTCCTGCGGTGGCGTCTGCTTCGACACGCAGACCAACCCGCTCCACTGCGGCAACTGCGGCACCGCCTGCACCGCCGGGCAGACCTGCGCCGGCGGCGCGTGCATGAACGCAGCGTGCGCTGCGCCGAACACGATGTGCGGTGCGTCGTGCGTGAACACCACCAACGATCCGCAGCACTGCGGCAACTGCACACGCGTCTGCGCTACCGGCGCGAGCTGCACGGCCGGCGCCTGCGCGTGTCCGACTGGTCAGCGCGCGTGCAACAACACGTGCGTGAACACGGGAAGCGACCCCGCGAATTGCGGGATGTGCGGCCGCGCGTGCAGCGGTGGCGAAACGTGCAGCGGGGGCACCTGCCTCCCGAACTGCGTTCTGCCGCGCGTGCGCTGCGGCACGAACTGCGTGGACGTCCTTACCGACGACAACTTCTGCGGCAACTGCTTCACGGCCTGCCGCGGCTCGGCGAACTGCCGCGCCGGCATCTGCATGCCGTAGCGCCGTGACGTCGGATTCGAAGCGCCGCGCGATCGCGTTCGGCGCTTCGGTTTCGTCACTCCGCGCCGCGTCGCGCGATCAGCATTCGATCCCGCCCCGATAGGTCTTTTCTCACTTCGACATCGATCAATCCCGCTTCGAGTGCGAGGGCTCGCACGCGTTCGCCTTGATCGATCCCGATCTCGACGACCAGCGCACCGCCTTCACGCAGCCGCGCCGGCGCGCGAGCGATCAACGGCACCAGCACATCGTCACCCGCTGCGCCGCCATCGAGCGCGAGGCGCGGCTCGTAGTCGCGCACATCGGGCATCAGCGTGGCGATCTCGGCACTCGCGATGTAAGGCGGGTTGCTGATCACGAGGTCGTACTGCCCCTCGGGCACCGTCGCATCGAGAGAGCCTTCGAAGAACTGCACCCGTTCGCCGACCGCGAGCTTCGCTGCGTTGCCACGTGCAACCGCGAGTGCGTCCGCGCTGATGTCCGTGGCATCCACCGTCGCATCCGGGCGCTCGCACGCAACGGTCACCGCGATCGCGCCCGAACCCACGCACAGGTCCAGCACCCGCGGCGCGATGCCCTCGCACTTGGCAGGCAGCATCGCCAGCGCGGCTTCGACGACCTCTTCGGTCTCGGGTCGCGGCACCAGCACGCGGCGATCGACCGCGAACGTGCGCCCGTAGAACTCGCGCACGCCGGTGATGTACGCGATCGGTTCGAGCTTGCGCCGCCGCTCGATCAGCACGCGCACCGCGGCGAGTTCGCCGTCTTTCAGCGGTTGATCGAAGCGCGTGTACAGCTCGACGCGCTTCAACCCCAGCGAGTGCGCGATGAGCAACTCCGCCTCGAGTCGCGGCGAGGGAATGTTCCGCGTGGCGAAGTCCTGGCGGGTCCAGTCGAGCACACGGGCGATGGTCCAGGGCGCGGTCACGGCGCACACGCATCGTCCGCGCCCCCGGATGCGTCAAGAACAAACGCCCCGATTTACGCCTCGCGGCGCTTGCTCGCGAACCATCGCGACCAGATCCAGTACCCGCACGCCGCGAAGAAAACGATGACCGCGAGAACGACCAGCGGCGCGAATACGGCAGCGAGCGAGGCACCGAGCGAGACGGCATCTTCGGTGGCGCTCACGAACGGCGTTCCGACCCCGAGCGTCGAAGCCGTGACGACCGGCCGGGCGGCGGCCTTCGTGGCATGAACGCCGAACGCGATCAGCAGCCCGCACACGATCGGGACGGCCGGGTGCATCTGCGCGACCGCGCCCGATTGCGCGGCAAACAGCACCGCGCCGGCGGCCGGGCGAACGAACGTCTGCACCATGTCGTTCACGTGATCGGCGCCGGGCACTTTGTCGACGACGATCTCGACGAGCAGCAGCACGGCGAGCACCGCGATGACCGCGGCGTGCGTGATGACTGCGAACGGCGCCGCGAGATGGATCACGCCTACGCGTCCGAGAATCGCGACCAGGAGGAGCGGGATGTAGGCATTCAAACCCGCCGCGCCCGACAGTCCGAAGGCGCCGAGAATACCCGCGAGAGCGGTCATCGCCTGCACACGCCCGCGATCGTGATCGACGCGCCCCCGCGACCGTTCGTGTTCACGGGCCTGAGTATTCACGAGAATCGCGGGATGAGAATCGCCCTGGATGTGCGTGCGCAGCGGGCCGAGCGCTTCCGGCGCATCACAGCTTGCTTGCCTCGCCGCGCGACTATCTGGTTTCATCGTCGCGGTTCGCGATCGCGCATCGCCGACATGCGCGCGCGTCTGGTTCCGTTGCGCTTCCCGGAGGCTCCTGATGCACCGTCTCGGATCGACTCGCTCGCAAGGCTCTCTCCGCTTCCTGTTGGCCGCCCTCGCCGGCCTCCTTGTGCTCGGGTTGTCGTCGAGCGCGCTCGCGCAGGCCCGCGGATCGCTGGTGATCCTCGGGCTGCGCGCACCGGACGGCGACGACGAGGCAGCCGCCAACGCCACCGCCGCCCTCCGTCGCGCCGCGCGCAACGCGGGCTACGAAGTGCCGAACGACTCGCCCGCGCTCGAGCAATCGATGGCCAGCTTCGGCTGCGACGATTCGCTCCCGCCCACGTGCCTCACGCAGATCGCCAACGACCTGCACGCGCAACGCCTCGTGGTCGGTTCGGTTCGCCGCCACGGCCGCGGACGCGAGGCCACACTCTCGATCGAGGTCACGCTCTTCGACGTTGCGTCGCAGAACAACACCGGTCGCGATCAGGTCGAAGTGCCGCGCGCGATGGGTCACGACAGTGACTCGCTCTCGCAGAGCGCCACTCGCTTGATCGGCACCATCGCGCCGGCTCCCGCGGTCGTCGCGCCGCCGGTGTCGAGCGCACCGCCTCCCATCGAGACGCCGGTGTCGAATCCCGCTCCGGTCCGTCGCTACGTCTCGTACGCCGCCATCGGCGTGGGCGGCGCGGCGCTCATCACGGGCGCGGTGTTCGGTGTGCTGTGGGCATCGGCCGGGGGCGACGCGGCCTGGCAGAACTATCAGGTCCCGGCGACGGCCGGCGTCGACAACAACGACGGCGCCGCGGTCTGCCGATACGCGGCCACCGACACGAGCACGGCGGGCATGGCCGCACACACGCACTGCAACAGCGGTCCGACGCTGTCGGCGGTGGCGTGGGGTGTCGGTGGCGCCGGCGTCGCGCTCGTCGCGCTCGGCGTGATTCTTCTCGTCACCGATCACCCGGCCGAGCACCCGACCGCTGCGCAAGCGCGTCGTCACGAGGCGCGCCCGCGCTTCGGCTTCACCCCGACCTTCTCGCCCGCCTACCAGGGCGCGACCGTCTCGCTCACGTTCTAGTCTCGCCTCCCGCTCCACACCGATGCGTGTCATCGCCGGGACCGCCCGCGGACGAACTCTCGCAGGCCCGCCCCCCGGGAGCGCGACGCGTCCGACCACCGACAAAGTCCGCGAAGCGCTCTTCAACATTCTCGGCGACGTGAGTGATCTGCGGGTGCTCGACCTGTTCGCGGGCACCGGTGCGCTCGGCATCGAAGCGCTCTCGCGCGGTGCGGCACACGTGACGTTCGTCGAGAGCGAGCGACGCCTGTGCGATGTGATTCACCGGAATCTCGCGACGGTGTCACTGGGCAAGCGCGCCACGGTGGTTCCGCGCGATGTCCGCCGCGCCGCATTGTCCGAGGCCGGTCCCTTCGAGCTTGTGTTCGCCGATCCGCCCTATCAACTCGGACACGAACTCGCGGTGCTCGAGATCCTTGCGGTCGACGGCACCCTGTCACCCGA
>CBIHQZ010000262.1:0-7850 GCA_966212315.1 uncultured Myxococcales bacterium | reverse complement strand
GCGAGCCTCACGCAGGTGAGGTTTCGGATGTGTTGCCGTGGCTTCAGCCGCCGGGCCCGAAGCGGGTCTCGGGCGGCAACGGCAAGGACAAGGGCAGGGGCAAGGGAGCAATACAATGACTCGACCAATTCTCGATCTCGGGGCGCTGCTGCCAGCAGACGGCAACGGCGACCCACTTCACTTCCAACTCCCCGCCGATCACCTCGTCACCCACGGGGTCATCGTCGGCATGACCGGCAGCGGCAAGACCGGCCTCGCGATGGTCCTCGTCGAAGAGGCTCTGCGAAACGGCATCCCGGTGCTCGCGATCGACGTGAAAGGCGATCTGCCGAACCTGATGCTCACCGGCACACCCGGCGATCCCGCGACCTACCTCCCGTGGATCGACGCGCGCCGTGCCGAGCACGACGGCGGCACCGCGGACTCGGTCGCGGCCTCGCTCGTCGCCGAGCGCACCAGCGACCTCGCGTCGTGGCAACTCACCGACGGCGACGTCGCGAAGTACGCCGCGTCCATCGCGCCGCGCGTGCTCACCCCCGGCACGTCGGCCGGCGAGATGGTCCACGTGCTCTCGTCCCTCGAGCAGCCATCGCCCCTCTGGACCACCGACCCCGAGGCCGCGCGCGACGCGCTCGCCGCATCGATCTCGCTCGTGCTCCGCCTGGTCGGTCGCGATCCCGATCCCGCCAGGAGCCGCGACCACGTGGTGCTCTCGCACTTCGCCGAGGCGCGTCTGCGGAACGGACGCCCCGCGGATCTCGCGTCGCTGCTGCACGATCTCGCCGAACCGCCCGTCGCCACGCTCGGTGCGATGACGATCGACGAGTACCTCTCCGAGCGCGACCGCCGAAACCTGGCGACTGCCCTCAACACGTTGCTCGCTTCGCCGACGTTCGAGTCGTGGCGCAAGGGCGTGCCGCTCGACGTGGGCGCGTGGCTCACGCCGAGCGAGGGCAGCGACGGGAAGACGCGCACGCCGGCGGTGGTGTTCAGCGTCGCGCACCTCGACGACGAAGAGCGCGCGCTCATCCTCGGGTTGCTGTTCGAGCAGATCCTCGCGTGGGTGCGAACGCTCCCGGGGACGAGCGACTTGCGGGCGCTGGTGCTCTTCGACGAGGTGTTCGGGTATCTCCCGCCGCACCCGGCGAACCCGCCCGCGAAGCGTCCGTTGATGGCGCTGATGAAGCAGGCGCGCGCGTTCGGGGTGGGGATGCTGCTGGCGACGCAGAACCCCATGGACCTGGACTACCGCGCGCTCAGCAACGCGGGGGTGTGGTTCGTGGGGCGGTTGCAGACCGACGCCGATCGCGAGCGCGTAGTCGAGGGACTCGCGGGGGCGACCGAGCGGGGAGGGCACGTGGAGGGCGATGCGATGGCGGCGCGGTTGAAGGTGCTGATGCCGCGATGGTTCGTGGTGCGCGACGTGCGGATGGTGCCGAACACGTGGCTGCTGAACACGCGCGCGACGCTGTCGTGGATGCGCGGGCCGATGACGCGGATGGAGATGCGGGCGGCGGGGAAGGTGAGGGCGGTGGCGGGGGCGACGAGTGCGGGTGTGAAGGATGGCGAGTCGGCGGTCGCCGGCGGAATGGGATGACCAGCACGTGCAGCCGTAAATTCTCTTGTGCTCCTCGTTTTCTCAGCCGTTCAACCGTCGCCATGGGCATGCGTCACCGATCGCGCAGGCTCGCAAAGAAGTCGGCGGCCGCCGCGTGGTACGTCGGAGTGGCTCCGAGGTTGTCCGCGTATTGGCCTACGCAGTAGACGTCGCCGCTCATCAATCCGCACGTAATGATCCCACTCGTCGAATGCCGATCGTCGCGCCAGCCGCCGGCTACCAGTTGCGAGACGTGGGTGAGTCCCTGGAGGACGGCCGGCGGCGAATACGTCCCGCCGGCGAAACCGTCGAGCGCATCGCCGATACACGACACCGATCCGTCGGCCGCGACGCCACACAATTGCCGCCGGCCGACGGCGAACGCCGTCGAGTCGCGCAGCACGCTGAAGTCCGGCGGCGACGGGATCGACTCGAAGATCAACGGGTCGAGCGAGCACCCGACCTCGCCGCCGCGTGAACGCCAGCACAGCGCGGTGCTCGATACCGCGAAGTCCACGACGTCGGTCGCGCCCGCAACACGCGCACGGTTGTCCTCGAGGTGTCCGTCGACGAACAGCGCCGTGCGCCGCCCCTCGGTCATGGCCACTCGCGCAGCTCCGGAGGCGATCCATCGCGTCGGGGGCGCGATCACGGGCGGGCCTGAACCCGCAGGCAACGTTCCGTCCCAGCACCACACCTCGCCGCCCTGCAAGCGCGCGCAACCCGTGGTCCCGCCCGTGACCTCGACGACGTCGTGTACCGGAACGTCGATCGCGGCCCACTGATGATAGGCATTCTGGTTGCTCGAGATGTCGAGCCAACACTTCACGGTGCCGTCCCGCATTCGCGCGCACCCCGTGCGACCGAGCACGGAGATCTGAACCGCGTCGCGTTCGATCGCGGTCCACGTCTCGCTGGTGTCGATCGCGCGACAGACGACCGAGCCTTGCTCGCGCCGCGCGCAAACAGCGGTCTGCGTGCCAGTTGTCGTACTGATCTCGACGACGGGATCACGACCCGCGTCGGCGCCTGCGTCGCCCGGCGTAGACGCCGCGCTCGCGCACGACAGCGCGATCCACGGCGCGCACAGCGCGCCCATGGTCGTTGCAGTCCGACGACTTCGAGGTTTCGCCCCGGTCACGGACCTCATTGCGACAACGTCAGCGAGTAGCGGGTCGGTGTCGTATGCGGGATCGGCATGCCCCCGAGGGTTTCGACCCAGGCACCCCAACACATCACGTCTCCGCCCCGGAGCGCGCAGGTCATTCCGGCGTTCGTCACCAGCGAGTCGACCGCGCCGAGTCCGACCGGGGTGACAAGCGCATCGCCGGTCGTGTCGGTCGTCGTACCGTCGCCGAGTTGCCCGTAACTGTTGCTGCCGGAGCAGCGAACGGTGCGGTCCGATGCGAGCCCGCACACGAAGTCGTCTGTCACGAGGAGGTTGGTGAGACCGGTGAAGGTCGGTACGACGACGGGGTTCGCGCCATGGCGGCCGCACGCGTTTTCGCCGGAGCGAAGTTGCACGCAGTACCGCAGCCAAACGCCGTTCGCATCGACGGCGTTGCTCACGCTTACCGGTCCGGAGCCCTCGACCGTCAGACGGGCGGCGCCATTCTGCTGGATGGTCGCGAAGAAGTCGTAACCGAGGCGGACCTTCGTACGGGCGACTGCGTGAATAGACCCGTCGGAGAAGGCGCCGAAGGACGCCTCGGCGCCGCCATCGGCTGTCGGCAGGGTGTTGAAGCAGCGCCACCCGGTACCGCCCACGATGGCGCAGGCGCGGAAGTCATCGAGGTACCCTCCGCGCGACGTCGCGATCCCGGGCGAACTCACGTCGGTGAGCGTCGAGTCGAACGTGGCGAAGTGCCGAACGCCGGGCGTGTTGCTCGCGTTGCGCCAACACGTGAGCGTTCGGTCGGCGTTGAGCGAACACCCGGCGGCGCCGCTGACGATGACGGAGCTTGCGCCGGTGGCGACGGGAGACCACGCCTCGTAGATGTTCGTGAGACGGCAGAGCACCGCGCCGGAGCGGGTCACGCCGCAGAGCGACGGCGTCGGGCCCGGGCCTGCCGCGATGGCGATAATGGCGTTCGGGTCGCTCGCGTCTGCGGGGGGCGAGGGCGTGCCGCAGGAGAGCAGGAAAGGGAGAAAAAATGCCAGTGTCTGCCGCATGTACTACGACCTCACTTCCGCGGTGGCGCGGTAAAAAGTTTGGGGTCCGGTCATATTTGACCGTCCGCTACAAGTTCGACGAATCGGCGAACCACATTCTCGGGTTCATTGTTCTGCAATCGAACGCGGCTCTGACGCGACAAGTCATCGACGTCCCACGCTACGATGAGGCTTCCTGATTGATCGCTGCTCACAAAAAGCCTAATTCCAGCCAAACCCTCGGTCGCGTACGGAAATAGGAACATCGCGCGAACCAGATTGTCTGCGTCACGAGGATCCGAAAATTCATCGCCTCGCATCAATGAGGTCGTCCATTCGCGCAATTGATCAAATGGCATGTCGACGACATTGACAGGAGCCGCAATCGTTGGACGTTTCAAGAAATCATCCGCCTCATCACACAATGCTTCTACCATACTGAGTTGTTCAATATCGCCAAATCGAAGACCGCCGACCCAGAAACAAAACGAACCGAATCCCGCATCAAATCGCTCGAATTGAATTGCGAATCTATCTTGCGAACCGATTATCATCTCACCCCTCGTCAGTAGTTCGTTGCGGATGAAGCTGCGAAGCTATTGTCAGCGCTGCACCGCGAGGCGACGAACGACATATGTCGGGACTACAATATTGCGGCTTGTGGCTGTGGATCCACTCCAATGCCGCGTCCCGCCAGATCCGCGGTACACGTAAATATCACCAGTCGGTTCGGTAACCGAGAACGTGATGGTATCAATGAATGCCAAGTCCGACGGCCGCCATCTACCCAAATGTTCAATCACGTAGGCTGCACCTCTTACTGCTTCCATCAACGCCTCTCGTTATGTCGCCGCCCTGTCATCGGCTACTAACCAGTCTAGTCGCCATGCAGTCTCGCTTACGCTTTCGCTGGTCCGCAATCCACCGAGGACGCACGGCGGACTCAAGCGCGAATGACGCTCAAGTCGGTAAGAAGTGACGCGGCCGCGCGCATCTTTTCTTCCGGTGACATTGTCACGCTAAAGACTATCCGACGTAATTCATGCGTCAATGTATCCAGTTCGTCCGTGGCTACGTTGTCTCCGGCGCGAACGCTTCCATGCAATACGCGAACCTCCGCGCCGCATTCCATTATTTGGGTCGCTAGCTGAAGCGCCGTCTTTCGTCCGTTAATCTCAAGCAGCATCGGCTGCGCAGATTCCAATTGGCGATCCAGGAGATCCTTCGCTGCGTTCAATTTCATTCCCAGCGCATGGCGCAGCAGCCGAATAAACGTGATTCGTTGCTGATTGTCCGACCACCATCCGAGAACTACGATCGTGGTCGGCATTGAATCGTCAATGTCCATCTGGGTCCTCGCCGATTTGTCTGTGGCACCACATCCACTATGATCGTAGAGGGCCGGCGTCCAGGGGTGAGCGTCGTCCGTACTCCGGGGTGGACGACCACCTGGTTGACACCGCGCGATGCGCCGTATTGACGGATTGCCTGGCGAAGCGATCCCAGCCCCACAGCACCAGAAGATGCTCCTTGGATATGGGTGTTATCCATTCCCGTACACGCGACTCGCGCGGTGCCGGTGTATCTCACGCGAATCCAGGCACAGTCGCCACGGCACGCTGTGGGGGCCTTTCGCCAACCGCGGCTGCAGTGCGCGGCCTGCACGTGAAGTGGCATCAACGCACCGACGCCGCTTCACTGCCGCGTCACGACTCGATCCGCGAACGTCTGCAACGCGGCTCCCTCGGTCATGTCGCAGATCGAGAACACCATTCCGTTGTGGCACGGCTGCCCCGCGCACAGCACGCCTTCGTCGAACCGGCGCGCGATCTCGACGATTCGGCGCGAGGGCCACGCGAAGTACTGTCGGTCACTCGTGCACACCATCGGGTCGTACGTCGTTCCGGGCGCGCGGCACGACGGGACGACGCGCTCCGAGCAGTGCGGATCAGCATTCGCCTGCTGCATCGAGATGGGTCCTTCGCTCGGCGTCGCGCGATACGCGTCCGCGCTGCCGCGATGGACGAAGTCGTCGGGCGCGGCGGCTGCCGGGGTGCCGAGGAGTAGATCCCACGCAGACGTTCCATCGGCACGATGTGAAGAGAACGGTACGCCGGTGATCGCGGCGAAGACGATGCGTTCGGGGTGTCCCGGCTTCAGCGCGTAGAGCCCGCGTCGCGCGTCGCGCGGATCGACGTAGCGATCGAGCGGCCAGGTCGGGTCCTGCGCGCTGCCGGGCTCATAGAGGTAGTCGCGAAGATTGAGCGACGCCGAGGACCAGCGCGTCGATGCGGGGTCGTACACCTCGCGCGCGTCGTCGCAGGCCCGCCCATCGGCGAAACGGCAATCACGCACCGAGCCGTCGTCTTCGTCACTGAGAACGAGGATGGCGAGCGTCGCGTCGTCCCGGAGGAAGCCGCCGTTGACAGCGCCGGCGTCGGCAGGTTGCGCCGCGCCGCGAGTCACCAGCGCGCGGTAGATCGACTCGAGTTGCTGCTCGAGCCCGCATCCGTTCACGTAGAGACCGACGACGCATGCGAGGTCGTGCTCGAACTGCATCGTGTCGCCGCCGGTTGCGAACGAAAGGTAACGTGGGAGGGGGGAGCGACTGGCAATCCTGCGGGATGGGGAACGCCGGCGGCCCGGTCGGGAACCGATGCTGCGCCATCGCGCCACCGAACCAACGCGGATCGAGCGCGCCGTCGTCGCCCACGTCGCTGCTCACGCAGCCGGGAACGGACGTTCCGGGTGTGCCGAGATCGGTCGATATCGCGCTTGCGTGGATGTCCCGATAGCCGCCGAACGCGACGGTCTCGTCGGTGCGGGCCGGGTCACATCGATGGGGCGACGGGTTCGAATCGGAGACGCAGCGTGGCGAGACGAGCGCGTCGAAGAGCGACGGGAGTTGCGAGAGGAGCTGCGCCTGGGGGTCGCGCATCGAGTTCGAGTTGTCGATTACGAACAGCAGATCGAGCCGGTCGGTCGGCACGTACGGTAACGACGCGGCATCGCCCGCAGTCACTCCGTCCGGTCCCACATCGGCTCGTCGCGCGCACGCGGTGGTGGCAACGAAGGCGACGGTCAATGCAAGTGTTCGAATCACGCGATCGACTCGTGCAAGCCGGCGACCGCCCGTTTCCTGCAGAACGACGGCAAAATGCTGTCAACGCGGCTGTCGTTGCACACAACTCGATTGGCACCGATGGTTTGCGGTTCATCTCCGCTGAGGGTTCACGATGGGTCACCCCGCGGCGGCCGGCCATCGCGCGACGAGATCGAGCATCGCGAGCCCTCCCGCGAACCCCGTTCCCATCGGACCCGCGATGACCTGCCACGGCATCGTCGCGAGCATCGCGGCTCCCCGGAACACCAAGACCCGCGGCTGACCGCCACTCGCACTCTCCGTTGCGGCAACGGCGTAATCGTCAAAGCCGTCGGCATCGATGTCGCCGAGTCGCGCGAAGCCCGTCCCGTAGTTTGCATTCGGATCGTCTCCGAGCGACGGCATCGCGAGCCTCGGCGCGGTTTCGATCCCCGCAGCCGAGCCCGCGTACACGTACAGCCCGCCCGCGGCGCCCGACACGGCCACGTCGCCGAATCCGTCGCCGTTCGCATCGCCGATGCACCCGAGCACTTCCCCCCAAGGCCCAACGTTGACCGTCGGCGTCTCGAGCGCGATCACCGTCGGCGTCCCGGACGCGGTTCCGAGAACGACATAGACCGTCCCGGTGATGCCGGTGCGAATGCCGGTCGCGACAAAGTCCGCGAGACCGTCGCCATTCACATCGCCCGCCGGTGCAATCGGCGAACCGAAATCGTGCGCGCTCGCGGCTTCCACCGCGAGACTCGGCGTCGACGCGATCCCGTGCTCGCCGCCGAAATAGAGATACACGCGGCCATGCGGCAGATGCATTCGATCGCCGACGGCCATGTCGTCGTAACCGTCGCCGTTGAAGTCGCCGATGCCGCTGGTGCTCCGTCCGAACTGCGACGACGTCGTCGGGGCGGGATCGCTCAGCACGAGATCCGCGGTCGAGCGCGGCCCCGTGGGACTGCCGTAGTAGACGTACGCGGCACTCACCGTTGCCGTGTTGAATGCGCT
>CBIHQZ010000261.1:0-7863 GCA_966212315.1 uncultured Myxococcales bacterium | reverse complement strand
AGCACGCCCGCATGTCAATCGGGCGTGGCCTGCACCGCGGGCGCGTGCTCGTACACCAACTCGCCCGCAGGCACCGCGTGTGGTTCGACCTTCTGCACCGTGGGTCAGACCTGCAACGGCTCGGGAGCGTGCGTGGGCGGCATGCCGCGCGATTGCACCGGCGGCAACGCTTGCTTGTCGTGCACGTGCAGCAACGCGGGCGCGGGTTCGTGCAATTGCAGTTCGCGCACGGTCAATCCCGCGAGTGCGGTGTTCGCTACATCGAGCTGCATGACGGCGAATACGGGCGCGCGGCTCGCGATCGTCGTTCGACTCATCGACAGTGCCGGCGTGCCGCTAACCGGTCTGACCGTCACGTTGACGCCATCGAACCCGGCGGCGACATGGGTGGAACCGGCGGTGGTCGAAGTCGCGAATCCGCCCGGCACCTACTATCGAACCATGCGCGTGCCGGCGACGACGGGTTCGACGACGGTGAGCGCGACAGTGACCGGGTGCTCCTCGCCCGTGACGCTCACGAGCGTGCCGAACATCACGTTCGTCGCGGGTGTCGCTGCGACAGGCTTCGGCGGCGCGGCGTTCGAAGGCATCGGCGGCTGCACGCCGGTCGGTGGACACACGCGCATTCGCGTCATCGAAGCCGAGACGGGCAACCCGATCACCGGCGCGAGCGTTCTCGTCGGCTCGTCGCAAGGGACGCCCTTCATCGCGAGTGCCGCGCAGTTGTTCCCGACGCCGACCGCGGCGGGGACGAACGTCGGCACCACCAACGCGATGGGCTACGTCGAGTTCCTCGACTTCGGTAGCTCGGGCGGTCTGCACGGACCGCAGGTCATCACGGCCGCGGCGGCGAATCGCGCCAATGTGACGACGTACAACTTCAACGGCGCGGATCAGGTACTCGCACTGCCGCTCCGTCGGACCAGCGCGACGACGTATCGCTACACCGCCGGAACCGCGACGCCGATTCCTGCGCGTCCCGACTGCACATGGATGCGTCTCGGTTTCGCGGTGCAGGACTTCGATCTGCGATCGGCATCGACGTTCGACATCGCGAATCTCTTCGGCGCGAACAAGTGCGTGACCATCGGTACGTCGACTGCCGTACCCGAGAACACATACCTCCCGAGCCAGTCGCTCGGAACCAGCTCGTTCCTCTGCATCCTCAACGCGAACAGCACGTGGTCGAACACGTTCGACTCGGGTGTTCACACACTCGGGATGCCGTTCGCGCGCGTGCCGGTGAGCGTGGCGCAGTCCGGCGACTTCGTGCGGATGGTGCAGGCCGCGACGTTCCAGTCGGTCGGATACAACCAGCGCACCATCAACGCGGACGTGTCGGGCGCGAGCATTCCGCTGAACGACACGTACCCGCACACGGTCACGTACAACTATTCGAACCAGCCTGCGCAGACCGATGTCGAAGGGCTCACGATGCTCGACTTCACCGGTGGCAACGGCACCGGCGCGATGGGCATCAGCGGTGTGCAGGTACACCGCTGGAGCGACGTGGGGACGGCGGTCGCGGTGCCGGTCGGAACGGCGACGACGGCGCCCGCCGGTTCGCGCTATCTCGGCGCGCTCATCGCGACGTACCTCGATCCGGTCGGGACGCGCGTCATCGCGCCCGACATGCTCGACGCGACGTCGACCGTGTTCATCCGCAACGGTGCCGCCGGCGCGCAGCCGTTCAGCGCCGCGTCCGATGCGTCGTTCACGGTCAACAGCTTCATGAACCTCGCGCCGCTCGGCGTGACCTCGAGCGGAACCGTCTTCACCTTCGGTGACGCTGCCAACGCGGGGCAAATCCCGCAGTACAGCGTGTCGACGCTGACCGTGCGCCACACGACGTGGTTCACGCGCCAGGGCTGCGAAACCAACCCGAGCACCCGCAACGTGAACTACACGCAGTGGGTGGTGTACCGCCCGCGTTCGGTGGACACGACCGCTTGTGCGTCACTCAGCAGCAACCCCGCGAACTGCGAGTCGTTCGTTCTTCCGACGCTGCCTGCGGCCTTCCCGTACGCCACGCCCGCGACCCAGCGGCAATCGGGTTTCGAGCAGTACATCGGCAGTACGGCCGCATGCACGGGCGCAGGGCAGGGGACGTGCGCACTCGCGACCGAGCGCTGTGTCGTGCCGGCGGGCACTGCACTGCCGGCGCAGTGCATGGGCAACGACGGAACGAACAACTTCGCCGAAGCCTACAACTGGCAGTTCGAGGATCGCATCCTCGGCAACACGCCCACCGCGGTCGGTGCGGGCGCAGCGGATCTCACGCAGTGGCGCCCAGGCCTCTCGCAGTCCTCTTCGAACTCGGAGCAATGGCGGTGATTCGATCGATCTCTCGTTGGATGCCTGCGTTGGTGTTGTTGGCCAGCGCAGAGGGTTGCCTTCTGCCGACGCGTGAATGGCCGCCGGACGCCTCGCGCGATGTCGTCGACGTGCATCGCGTGCGAACCACGCAAACGATGCTCGACGGAATGTCGCAAGACGCGACCGAGCAGGACACGGTGATCAGCCCGGACACGGTCACCGGCGGCGCGATCGTGCGATTCCAGATCCCCGCCGCGGCAGGTCCGGTCGCGTTCGGTGCCGTTCCGTTTCCGTCCGATCTCTATCGCGACGCCAATGGACATCTCGCGCTCTCGACGATGCCGGTGGGCCCGGCGGCCGTGCCGCAATCGGTCGACGCGTTCCGCACTTCGCTCGGACTGCTCGATGGGTTCTCCGTCACGGCCTCGGCGTTCTTCGCGATCGACGGCGGCGCACTCGACCCGGCCACCATCGCGGCGAACGTGCATGCCTACGACCTGACATCGTGCGCGGAGATTCCGCTGCGCACGCTGTGGCGCGCCGACGGTTCGTATCTCGTCGCCGTCCCCGCCGCGGGTCATGTGCTTCGCGAGCGCGCGCAGTACGGCTACGTGCTCACCGACGGCCTTCGCACGACGACCGGTGAATCGTTGAGCGCGGCGCCCGAGTACGCCGCCGTGCGCGATGCAGCGGCAGCACCCGCGGACGGCCCGTCGCGCGTGGCCTACGACGGCAGCGAGGCCGCGCTCCGTTGTGCGTCGATGGCTTCGACGCCGATCGCGCGGGCGAGCGTGGTCGCGGCGACGCGATTCACCACGATGAACATCCGCGGCACGGTGCAATCGCTCCACGATCAGATCTTCACCGCGCCCGCCGCGCAGCCGCGCGTGGTGCGCGCGATCGGTCCGTCGCAGCTCGACACGTTCCTCGGCACGCCGCGCAACGACGTCGACGGCATGATGCACAACGGTGGCGACAACCCTGGTGGCGTCGTGCACTCGCACATCGGGTTTCTCGTGCACGGGCAGTTCGGTGCGATCAGCTGGATCGCCGCGCAGCGCTTTCGCAAGGGGGCTTTCGACTACGACACCAACGGCGCGCCGCGCGTGAAGGGACTCATCCCGGTGCGTTTCTCGCTCGCGCTCCCGGTCGTCACGGGCGGCAACCTCGCGAACCTCCCGGTGCTGGTCTATTCGCACGGCTTCACTACCACCCGCAGCGCGATGTTCGACGTCGCCGACGCCTACTGCGCGCGCGGCTTCGCGGTCATCGGCATCGATCTGCCGTTCCACGGCGAGCGCAACGAAGGGTCGACCGACGTCGAGAACAACGTCACCGGCGCGCCAGGGATGGACTACATCGGCGATGCGGTCGGCGCGAACGCAGCGGTCGACTTCTTCGATCTCAACGGCGACACGACCACGATGGTCGCGCCGCTCGATCCGACCGTCATGCGCGACACGCTTCGCCAGGCAGTGGGCGACATCATGCAACAGGTGCGGATGGTGCGTGACGGCGACTGGTCCATGATTCGCGCGGCGGATCCGGCCCTCGCGACGCTCTCGTTCGATCGGAATCACATCGCGCTCACCGGCAACTCGTTCGGCGCGTTCATGATGGGCACCGTTCAAGCCATGACTCCCGAAGCGGGACTCGTGATGATGACGGTGCCGGCGGCGGGTCTCGTGATCCCCACGCTCGTCGACAGTGCGACGTTCCAGCCTGCGCTCGGGCCCTTCGTGTTCGGTGCGTTCGATCTCTACAGCGAGACCGACGTCGACACGAACAACTACCTCCAGACGCCCGACGACTCGTCGCGGCATCCGCGCTGGAGCCCGATGTGGAATCTCTTCCAGACGCTGCTCGAGCCGGGCGACTCGCTCGCGTATGCGCCCTACATGTTCGACCCGATGCGCGCGACACACCCGGCCGGTGTGATCGTCGTCGAAGCATATGCCGACGAGGTCGTACCGAATCAGGCAACCGAGCCGTACGCAGCGGCCCTCGGGTTGCCGTACCTGACGATCGCGCATCCGATGGCGCCACCGGGTGCGCATTACGCAACGTTCACCACCTCGGCGACTCCCGTGTCGGCGAATCTCCCCTCGGGCGCGACCGGCGGCTGGGTGCAGTTCGCACCGGCGAATCACGGCGTCGCCAGCACGCGCCACGAAACGCGTGAGTTCATGATCCCGTCACCGCCGCTCGTTCCGCTCCCCGCGCCGATCGCGGTCACCAACGAGATCGACGCGGTGCTCGGCATGCTCGGCGCCGCAGCGCAGTCGTGGGTGATGACCGGGACCGCGACGATTCGCGATCCGTACATGTGACCGTCGACCTGATCTGGACGCCCTGAGCGCACGTCGCTCTTTCCTCGCGCCCCCACGCGGATACCATCGCGCCCGATGCATCGAGCCCACTCCGTCGCGCTGCGCGCCTTCGCCGGCGTGCTGACCCTCGCGGTCTTCGCCGTTCCCCATCTCGTCGTCGGTCAGACCGCGCCGCCCGCCGTGCGCAATTGCCTCGTCGTGACGATGACGGGTCTTCGCAACGCGCGCGGCCTCGTGCGAATGGGCCTCTACGACACCCCGTCGAACTGGCCGCGTCCCGATGGCGCCGCCCGCTCGTGTGTCGCGCGCATCGAAGGCAACTCCGCGTTGTGCGGATTCGAACCGTTGCGCCCCGGTGCGGATTACGCCATCGCGGGATCACACGACGAGAACGACAATGGTCGCTTCGATCAGAACGTGCTCGGCGCGCCCCTCGAAGGCTTCGCGTTCACGAACGACGCCACCCCGATGCTCGCCGCGCCGTCGTTCGACGACTGCAAGATCCGCTACACCGGGGGCATCGCGCGCGTCGTGATGCACGCGCAGTATTAGTTCCCGTCGGCTCGCGTATTTCCGAGAGCCGTGACGCCCGCCGGCGACCGCGTTACGGTCCGCCGCCAACGCGAGCCCGTTCGGTTCGCGCTTCGTTCGCAAGGAGGTCTCGATGTCTTCGATTCATGTCGGCAGCCACGCACCCCACGTCTCGCTCTTCGATAGCGATCGCAACGCCACCGAGTTCCCGAAGCACGGCGAAGTCACGGTGCTCGTGTTCTTCCCGGCCGCGTTCACCGGCGTGTGCACGACCGAGTTGTGCACGTTCCGCGATGGACTCGCGGACTACGCGAAGCTCAACGCCAAGGTGTATGGCATCAGCGTCGATTCGCCGTTCACGCTCGCCGAGTACAAGAAGAAGAACGAGCTGAACTTCCCGCTCCTCTCGGACCACAAGCACGAAGCCATCAAGGCCTACGACATCGTGTTCGAGAACCTCGCCAACGTCGGCTTCACGACCGCGAAGCGTTCGGTGTTCGTGATCGGCAAGGACGGGAATATCGCGTGGACCTGGATCGCGGAGAACCCCGGTCAGCAGCCCGCGTACGACGAAGTCCGTAAGGCCGTCACCGCCGCGAGCTGAGTCTCGCTCCGCGCGATCACATCGCGCGACCCGTCACCGTCACCACGTGCTCGCCCGTGCCGTTGCACGGAATCTCCACCACGCCAGTCAGCGCATCGCGTGCCGCGGCAACCGTCGCGCCATCGCAGGTCACGTCGAACGTGGGCGCGAAGTCCTCGGCCGCCGGGACGTACACGCGCGTCGGAGCGGTCACGTTCGCGTCGCCAGTGAAGCGCAGTTCGAATCGGTGCGTCGTGCGGTCGTACGCATACGTGTGCGGCCACCCCGCGATCGCTTCGGGCATCACGCGGGCGAGCTGTGCGCGCATCGTAGCCCGCTCGGTCCACGTGTCCGAGGCAGCGTCGTAATCGAACAGACCCCAGCCGCCCTGCGATCGTTCCTTCCACACCCAGAACACCGCGCTCACACCGAACTCGTCTTGCAGGTCATGCTCGAACGCGAAGTACTCGCCCGCGCGAATGCCATCGGGGCCGTAGCCCCATTCGGTGACCAGCATCGGCGTGTGCCATGCGCGCGCTTCGTTCGTCGCGCTCACCCACGAGGGACGCAGCGAGGATCGCGTCATCGCCATGCGCTGCGCGTCGCTGCCGTTGAGTGACAGCGTGTAGATGTGTGGCGCGTATACGCCACCGGCGACTGGAAACGGTGCGCTCGGGAGCGGCGCGCGATCGAGCAGATTGCGCGCGGCCGACGGTTCGAACATCACGAGGTGCCGAGGATCTGCCGCACGCACGGCCGTCGCGACCTCG
Source organism: uncultured Myxococcales bacterium (assembly GCA_966212315.1). GTDB lineage: Bacteria > Myxococcota_A > Polyangia > Polyangiales > CBIHQZ01. The sequence goes on along the minus strand of CBIHQZ010000261.1, from coordinate 1,333 downwards.
AGATGGAATCGATCGAGATCGCCCGGCGCGGCGATCGGCTCGTTGAACAACTCGTAGCCGACCACCGCCGTGTCATCGCGAAACGACGTTGCTACCGCGGCTGCCATCGACGAGAAGCGGGTTCGCAGCCGCGCGCCGGCGCCGACGCCCGCGAAGAACGTGTCGAACGCTGCCAGCACCTGCGGCGATGCGCGTCGCTGCCCGAGATCGTCGAGCGGTCCGCCGAGAAGCATCGTCGGCGTCGGTGAGATCGCCCACAGCGGCGCGCCGTCCTCGCCGATTTCTTTCGAGTACGCGTCCTCGTGAAAGTCGATCAGCACCAGCAGACCCGCCTGGCGTGCGATGTCGACGGTCGCGTGCATGCGCGCGAGATACGCGGCGTCGAGCGTGGTGCTGCCGGTGTCGTGCGGTTCGAGTCCGCTCCAATCGACCGGCATGCGCAGCAGCGAAAATCCCATCGCGCGCATCCGTCGTGCGTCGTCGATCGTGAACGCGGGGATCGGCTCGAGTGGCATTCGTCCGTCGTCGAAGCTCACGTCGAAGAGCCCTTCGATGCGCGCATTGATGCCGTGAAGAATCACGACGCGTCCTTGCGCGTCGACGAAGTGCTGACAACGCGTCGCGATCGGCGCGAACGATCCGGCGCCCTCCGCGCATGCCGGCATCTCGTATCGGTCGGGCGCTGCGTCGAAGACGTCAGGCGCGATCGTCACGTCGAGCGATGCGTCACCGGCGTCGATAGCGGGCGGTGTCGAGCACGCGACAGATGCGAGCGCGACGAAAACAATCGATCGGGCTGCGGGCTTCACGTCGACAACCAGGCGAGCGCGCGCGCGATGTGCTCTTCGCCGTGATACGCGTGCCACGCGGTGCGCAGATAGCCCTCGCGCACGGTCGTGAAGATCCCATCGCCCATCGCCTGCCGAACGAGCGCGGTAAGTCCTTCGGCGCCGCGGGTGCCGTGATGCAACGACACGAGCGGCCCGAGGCGTTCGCGTCGATCGAGTGCCGTCAGTCGCGACGCTTCTTCGCGCCATGAAGGGATGCGCGCGAGGCCGTCGAGAAATCGCGCGCGCACCGAGCGCCCGTGTGCAGCGATGGCAGGCACGCCGGTCTCCGCGAGCAGTCGCAGCGACTCGCGAAAGCCCACCAGCATCAGAAGCGGCAGACCGCCGGCTTCCAATCGTCGACCGTCGTTGCGCCACGTCGCGCCGCCATCGGTTCCGGCGCGTCCGAAAGCGTCGCCTTCACCGACCGAGAGCCATGATCCCGTCGGTGTGAGCCGCTGGCGAAACGATGCCTCGGTCCACAGAAAGCCCTGCCCCTGCGGCGT
>CBIHQZ010000260.1:0-7870 GCA_966212315.1 uncultured Myxococcales bacterium | reverse complement strand
GGCGCTGCCCGTGCGATGGCCGAGGTCGTCGCGACGCTGCGAAACGCGTTGCCCTGGCTGCGCGCGTGCGTTCGAAAAGCGCGCTCGTCGCAATCACCGCAATCGCGTCGGGGCACGCTGCTGTTCGGCGACGCGCCCGACACGCGAGTCCGCGAGCACGGCGTGCTGTACGCGATCGATCCGACGTTGAATCGCGACGCGGGGCTCTATCTCGACACCCGCGATCTGCGTGAATGGGCTCGCGCGAACCTGGCGGGGAAATCGGTGCTCAATACGTTCGCGTACACGTGCAGCCTCGGCGTCGCAGCGATGTCGGCTGGCGCGTCGCGCGTCGTGAACACCGACCGAACGGCGCGCTTTCTCGAGGTCGGGCGAGCATCGTATGCGCTCAACAAATTCACCGTGCGAAAGGCCGATTTTCGCGTGGGTGACTTCTTCGCGGTCGCGAGCGAACTCAATCGGGCGAACGCGCGCTTCGATTGCGTGTTCCTCGATCCGCCTTTCTTCGCGAGCGGCGACAAGGGTGTGGTCGATCTGCAATCGAACACGGAGCGGTTGATCAACAAGCTGCGGCCGCTCGTCGCGCACGATGGCCGCCTGGTCGTGGTGAACAACGCCGTGTTCGTGAGCGGCCAGGAGTTCGTCACGCAGCTCGAGGCGCTCTGTGCGAGTGGTTATCTCGCGATCGAATCGTTCGTTACCGTGCCGGATGATTTCCTCGGCGCACCGTCACTGCGCGGGCCGATCTCGGGTGCCGATCCTGCGCCGTTCGTCCATTCGACCAAGATCGCGGTGCTTCGAGTACGCCGGAAATCAGCCTGAAAACGCAGCCTACTCGACGGCGAGATCGCCCAGCAGATGCTGCAGCAGCGTGAGCCCGACGAAGACCGCGGTCTCGGCACGAAGTACGCGGCCTCCGAGACGCAGCGGCGTGCCGTGGCTGTCTTCGAGCAGGCGCCGTTCGCGATCGGTGAACCCACCCTCGGGTCCGATGGCGAGCGCGATGTCGATCGGGGCTTTTGCGTCGGAGCGCGAGGGGAGCGAGACGCGGCCGGAATTCTTCGCCGCGCGGTCGTCGAGGTAGAAGCGCTGCGTAGCGGCGGTCCACGTCGCACTCTCGAGAATCGTGTCGATGGACTCCGCAGGCGTGACGACCGGGACGCTCGCACGGCGGCACTGACGAACCGCCCGCACGACCTGACCGGGCCATGCGTGTGCTTTCTCGTGCGCGAGTCCGTCGCGCGGAACACTGCGATCGGTGAGCGCCGGGACGATGCGAGACACGCCGAGTTCGGTGGCCTTCTGCATCACGACGAGCATGCGTTGCCGCGCGAGCACGGCGCAGACGAGCGAGATGTGTACAGGTGACTCGGGCGAGGCCGGCATGCGTTCGTACACGCTCGCTTCGGCGCGCTCTGCATCGCGCGAAGCAAGCGTGGCGCGGAAATAGGCGCCCGAAGCATCGCGGAGTGTGAACGCTTCTTTCGGGTTTACTTCGCGGAGAGCGAGGGCTCGTACGCCCGCAGGTCCGAGGATGAAGGCATCGCCGACCGAGAGTGGCGCGTCGTGAACGATGGGATCGTGCGCGGAGGGAGGGGCAGACATCGCGGAGAGATGTACCGACGCAATCGCACCGGAGCCAGTGCGAAGGTCGGTTCGGAGAAACGAAGACGGGGCCGGGCTCCTTTCGGAACTCGACCCCGTCGTGGGTCCTAACTGTTCAGGTCGGGACTAGATCTTCGCGACGCCGAGGCCGCGTCGACGGAGGCGGCTCGCAACGATCGCGAGGCCTGCGAATCCGAGCCCACCGATGAGGCCGTTCGATCCGCTCTTTCCGCCGTGACGCGAGGCCACGTTGCAGCCGTAGCCGCCGCCGGTGTCTCCGGCCGTTGCAGGATCAGCCGACGCGGTCGTCGTGCCATCCGTGGTCGCACCGTCGGTGCTGGTCGTGTCGCCGTTCGACGCGGTGTCCGAGTAGGTCGTGCCGCAAGCGACGTAACCTTCCTGGGCGTAGCAGTCGTTGTCGGCGTCGCAGTGGCAGAGCGCTTCGCCCGGCCAGCAGTAGCGGATCTGGCCCGCTGCGTTGCGCGGCTCGCCGGCCGCGTCGAGGGTCGTCGGCTGCGGCGGACAGGTCGCCGTCGTGCCCGAGGAGGACGTCGAACCCGAGGACGAGGTCGCCGTCGCGGTCACTGCGAAGTTACGCTCGTTGGTCGTCGCTTCGTACGACGCGGTCGACGATGCGTCGCGGGCGCTCACTGCGATCTGCCACGTGCCTGCCGCATTCGGCGTGAACTGACAGGTCGCGCTGGTGATGTAGTCACCGCAGGGCTTGGTCCACGTGCCGCTCGGGGTCACGACCCAGAAGCGGTAGCGGGCGTTGCTCGAGCCGGCGCTCGTCGCGGTGATCGTCGTGGCGCGATTGACCACACCAGCCGTCGCGTTCGTCGTGAAGTTCACCGAGGTGACCTTCGTCGATGCCACCGGCGCGGTGCCGACGACGTAGTTCGTTTCATTCGTGGTCGCGTCGTAGTTCTGCGTCGACGATGCGTCGCGAGCAGACACTGCGATCTTGTACGTACCCGTCGCGGGCGGCGTGAACGAGCAAGTTGCGCTCGCGGCGTAGTCGCCGCAGGGCTTGGTCCACTGACCGGCCGGGGTCACGAGCCAGAAGCGGTAACGCGGATTCGCGCTGCCGGCGCTGGTCGCCGTGATCGTCGACGCGCGGTTCACGACACCGGTGCTCGGCGAGACCGAGTAGCTCACCGACGTCACGCGAGTACCCGTGCTGGGCGTCGTGGGGGTCGTCGGAGTGGTCGGCGTCGTGGGCGTAGTCGGCGTGGTCGGGGTGCTACCACCGCCGCTCAGCGCGAACGGACCACGGTCATTCGACGAGCGCGCTGCGCCGTTGATGTCGTCGGTCGCGAGGAACGGCGACACCTTCGTGTCGATGCCCGTGCCTGCCGCCGGCGAGCCGCTGCGCGGCGTGGTCGCCGAGATAACGCTCGCGCGATTCGCACCAGCCGTCGGAGCACCCACGAGCGGGTTCACCATCGCGTAACCCGTCTGCGAAGTCGGGTTCGAGTAGCCACCCGTCGGGATGGCCGAGCCGTTGTTCCAGTACAGGTTGTTCTGCGCCTGGAAGCCCGAGAGCGTATGGCTCGAGAGCTGGTACGTGGTCGGCATCTGACCGCGCGTGTCGACGAACATGTTGTTCGCCACTCGCACGTTCGTCGAACCACCTGCCGGGCCGTTGCCCGCACGGAACTCGACGCCCACGCGGTTGTTGTTGATGAACAGGTTGTTCGCGATGTACGCGCCGTTCGCGTCGTACACGGCGACCGCACCCGTCACACCGTTCGCAACGATGTTGTTGCGGAAGATCACGTTGATGATCTCGTACTGCTCGCCCTGGAGCAGATTGAGATCCGTCGGGCCGCCGATACCGACGACCGGATCGCTCGCGCCAGCGCGCTGATCGGCGATCACGTTCTTCTCGATGATGTCGTTACGCGAGCCACCCTTCACGAACATGAGCATGGAGCCGCCGTCGTGAATCCAGTTGCCGCGGATGACCGAGTTGTCGACGTCCACGAAGTCGAGACATTCCTGGTAGGGATTGTCCGCCGCGTCGCTGGTTCGGCGACCCGGACGAGCGAACTCGGAGTTCTCGATCGTCATGTAGCTCGACTGATTCACCTTCAACACGTCGCCGTCCGTACCGGCGTCGTGGAAGAACATGTTCCGAAGCGTGATGTGGCTCGAGTTCGAGTCGATGTGCGCCGTGTTGTTGCTGGCGTTACGAACTTCGAAACCGTCCCAGGTCTGGTAATTCGAGTTACCGATGCGCAGCGCTTCGCTGCCGCCCGAGATGATGGCCGTGCGCGGGCCGTCCACCGAGATGATCTGGATGGGAGCCGCAGCTGTGCCGCTTCGCTCGATCCATCCGCCACCTGCGTAGGTGCCGGCGTGAACAAGAACACGATCGCCCGGCGCGGAGCCGTTGACCGCGGAGGGAATCGACTGACCCGGATACACGTGACGGTCTGCTGCCATGGCTTGCGCCGAGATGCCGGTCACGCCAGCGATCGTGAGCGCGATGAGTGCGCCCTTCGTCTTGCTGTTCGTCATTAGTTCGTCCTCGTGGTCCGAGGCGGCGCGGAGGGTTGCGTAAGGATCGGGATGCGCCGGTGTCGGACAGGGGGAGGAACGGGAGCGCTCGCTGGGTGATTAACCCCTGTAGCTGCGCGTTGCGCTTTTTCTTCACTGCGCTGATGGCGCACGGTCGCGTCACATCGCGCGCTACCGCGCCACGGCCGTGTTCGCTACGCTCGGTAAACGATGGCGCCTGTTCCGAGTTCCGAACTTCACGGCCTGCTCGACGAAGCCCGCAGCCGCTTCGCACAATCGCGTCGCGTTCTGTCGTTCGACGAGTTCGTCGATCTCTTCGCGTCGAATCCGCAACGCTACGGTCGAGACGCCGCGCGGTATCTCCGCGACATGTTCGACCACTACGGCACCGAGCCGGTGGAGCGACCGTACGGGAAAGACACGCGATGGAAGCTCTTCGATCTTCCGTGGGAGGACGAAGCCGGGAAACGCGCAGCGCTGGTCGGACACGAAGATCTGCAGCGCGAGGTGTATCGCGCGTTGTCGAACTTCTCGCGTCAGGGAAAGATCGACCGCCTCGTCCTTCTGCACGGACCGAATGGCAGCGCGAAGAGCACGTTCGCGCAGTGCCTCATGCGTGCGATGGAGAACTACTCCACGCTCGACGAAGGAGCGCAGTACCGCTTCCACTGGATCTTCCCGCGCGGCAAAGGCGCGAACGCAGCCGAAGGACGCATCGGCTTCGGCAGCAAGACGCCCGACGACGGACCTCGACCGGGTGAAAGCTACGCCCACCTCGACGAGACGCAGATCGACGCGAAGATCCTCTGCGAGGTTCGCGACCATCCGCTGCTCATCCTGCCGCTCGAGACGCGTCGCGAGTTCCTCACGAAGACGCTCGCGGGAGAACGCGCGCCCGAGCTGCTGTGGCGCGGAGGGCTCTGCCACAAGTGCGCGCAGATCTACGAGGCACTGTTCAGTGCGTACCGCGGAGATCTGACGAAAGTCCTCGCGCACGTGCAGGTCGAGCGTTGGAACGTGTCGCGGAAATATCGTCTCGGTGCGAGCACGATCGGGCCGCAGATGGCGGTCGATGCGAAGGAGCGGCAAGTCACGGCGTCTCGTTCACTCGCGGCACTGCCGGCCTCGCTGCAGAACGTCACGCTGTTCGAACCGTTCGGCGAACTCGTCGACGCGGCGGGCGGACTGCTCGAGTACAGCGACCTTCTCAAGCGTCCGCTCGAGGCGTGGAAGTATCTGCTGATCATGATCGAGACGGGCGAGATCGCGCTCACCACCGCGAACCTCGCACCGAACATCGTTCTCATCGGCAGCAGCAACGACATCCACCTCGACGCGTTTCGCGAGCATCCCGAGTTCCCGTCGTTCCGCGGCCGCCTCGAACTCGTGCGTGCGCCTTACCTGCTCGACTGGATTTCCGAGAAGACCATCTACGATCATCAGGTGCTCCCCGGCGTGCGACGACACGTGGCGCCGCACACCACAGAGATCGCTGCGCTGTTCGCGGTGCTGACGCGTATGCGCAAACCGTCGCCCGATCGCTTCGCGCGTCCGCTCGCGAGCCTCGCGGCCGAGCTGACGCCGCTCGAAAAAGCCGAGCTGTATGCGAACCGCACCGTGCCCTCGCGTCTGTCGGGAGAGCAGGTGAAGGAACTTCGCGCCGGGATCGCGATGCTCTACCAGGAGAGCGAGTCGTATCCGAATTACGAAGGTCGCAGCGGCGCGTCGCCGCGCGAGATCCGTTCGCTGCTTCTCGACGCCGCGCAGAGCCCGCAGTTCTTCTGCCTCTCGCCGTTCGGCACGCTCGACGAGATCAATCGCCTCGTCGCGCGCCGCACCGAGTTCGACTGGTTGCGACAGGATCCGCTGGCGGGCGGCTATCACGACCCGCGCTACTTCCAGAAGATCCTGCGCGAGCGCTTGCTCGACGAGTGCGAAGTCGAACTGCGTGACGCGACCGGGCTCGTCGACGAAGCGCGGCATCTCGAGTCGTTCGAGCGCTACGTGATGCACGTGAACACGTGGGTGAAGGGCGAGAAACTTCGCGACAGGCACACCGGCAAAGACGTCGATCCCGACGAAGAGATGATGCGGGAGATCGAACGCATCCTCGGCGCGAGCAACGCGCCGGCGGAGTTCCGTCGCAATCTCATCTCGGTGGTGGCGGCGTACGCGATCGATCATCCGGGCGCGAAGATCGATTACGTGGCGCTCTTCCCGCGCTACCTGCAGCGACTCAAAGAGAGCTTCTTCCAGGACCGCAGCAAGCAGATCATCTCGATCGCGCAGGACCTGGTGATTCTCATCGCCGAGGAAGGCACCGGGCTCGACGTGCATCGACGCGCGGTGGCGACCGACACGCTCGAGAAGCTGAAGACCCGCTACGGTTACTGCGAGCACTGCGCGCAGGACGCCGCGTCGGCGCTGCTCAAGGAGCGGTTCACCGAGTAGCCGGCGAGAGTCGCGCTATGCGAATCGCCGCGGTGCTTGCTGCGAGGCGAGCGCCGTGTGTCGATCGCACAAGCGCACCGGCGGCGGCGGCGCTTCGATCGAAACGCTTCGGTACGCGATTCCGTGCGCGGGCGAATCCGAAGGCGCGGGTCGCGGTGCACGCGGTACTTCGACGCGGGGGAGTGACTCCCGTAATGCGTTGCGCATCGGTGTCCGGGCCGCGAGCAGGGCACCGCGCGCGCACCATGCGAGCGCCGCCACAGCAAAGGCAGCGATCATGATGTAGCGCGCCAGCCCGTGGTCACGCGGCGTGGCCTCATGGATCGTCATACCTCCGAGCGACGCGCCCCCACACCCGATCGCAAGGACGCCGAGGGCCACCCATTGCAACGCGGTGGCGATCGTCGGAATCCGCCACAAGAAGCGTCGCATCGTTTCTCGTCGCGATTCGAATCGACAGTGGCTGCATGACGTCACCCCGTCAGCGTAGCGCGTCGGAACGTTTCGTCAGCCCGCCTCGGCCTTCGGCGTCAGGCTCGATTCAGCCGCGTGATGGCTGCTTCTTCTTCCGCCGGGCGAGCGCCTTGATGTGCGCTGCGACGACGGCGCGAAACGCTTCGTCCGTTCCGCCGCGATCGGGATGCGTCGCGAAAGCCCGTGCGCGAAACGCGAGTTTGATCTCCTCCGGTGTCGCATCCGGCTCGATGCCGAGCACCGACCACACCGACTCCGCGGGCGTGCTGCCCGGCGTCGCTCGCGGCGTCTTGCGCGGCGCTTCGCCAGCATCGAGCGCGCGGGCCTCGGCGTCGGTGAACGGCGATGTTCCGCGCAGGATGCGGCTCCACCCGCGCGCCCATCGTGGATCGATCTCGACCAGCGTTCGCTTCGTCGCGGCGGTCGCTTCGCGAAGGGCATCCTCGTGCGATGCGGCGCCGCCGTTCGACGCATCGGGACGACGGAAGGGCACACGCACCGGTGCGCCCGTCCACCACGCCGCCCACAGGAATCGACCGCGTCGCGTCGGGGTGATCGACACCATCGCGGCGACGAGTTGATCGGCCATCTCGCTGCTTCCGTACGCGAGCACTGCGCGGACCGCAATGCCGCGCTGGCGACGATTACATCGACGCGCCGGGCGGCGTCGCACCGCCGTCATGCGCTTCTGCGTGCGCCTGCTCGTCGCCGCGGGTGGCACTCGCGGAAGCAGTCGCGGTTGCAGGGAGCGCGACCGCTGGCGCAGTGCGCTGCCGAACCGACAACGTCGCAAGCGCGCCATAGCTCTCCGCATGGC